>JAFGPC010000017.1 GCA_016926155.1 Sedimentisphaerales bacterium | reverse complement strand
TCTTCCTGCAATCGGCATCAGGTATCATTCAAATCAATGAGATTATAAACAATTCAGCTCTTGGCAGCGGTGGTGGTATTTTCTGTGCCGATAGCGATCAGTTATTACTGTTCAGTAATCTGATTGCAGGTAATTCAGCAAATAGCAATGGCGGTGGTATATTAAATCGTAAAAACGGGCAAATGATTCTTACCAATTGCACTATAGGCAATAATACAGCCACTAACGGTGGAGGGATATATAATTCGGCAACAGATTTAACAATAAACAATAGTATCTTATGGGGTAATACGGATACTCAAAACAAGCAAATATTGGACGCCTTCGCATCGCCCTCGTCCATAGAAGTTTCTTTTTCTGATGTCCAGGGAGGTTTCTCTGGTAATAATATTGATGCAGATCCGTTATTTACAGATCCAAATAATAACGACTATCGTGTGTCTTCTGAATCTCCATGCATTGATGCAGGAGATAATACTGCTGTCTTACCGGATTTCTTGTTGGACTTAGACGGTAAAAACAGGATTGTAAATGGAGACTGCCAAAATCAGGATAGTGTGGACATGGGAGCTTACGAGTTTGATTGGACAGCATTTGGAGATTTTGCCGGTGGATGTAATGTAAACTTAGAGGATTTTATGTTATTTGCATCCGTTTGGCTCAGTAAAGAGGGAGATCTATATTATAATCCCTTGTATGATATCTATAATCCCAACGATCATGTTATTAATGGCTTTGACTTGGGGATTTTGATCGATAATTGGCTTGAAGGAAATTAATTTCCTTCGGTTGCTAACAAGGACGATAGTGCCTGAATCCGTAAGTTAAATCATTTTTCCATGACTTTTTTGACCAAATCCGCTATACTTTCCGCCTGATCGGCGGGGTGATTCTATCGCTCCCGGGCCGGTCCGGCATGGCGAATAAAGCGTTCGAAAGACTTGAAAAGGGAAAACGACGGAACTATGGTGACGGAAACGGATTTCCAGCAGGCGATACAACTCATCGAACAGGCCAACTATGTCCTCATGACCTGCCACACCCGTCCCGACGGCGACGCCGTAGGTTCAATGCGGGCTATGGTGGATGTTCTGGCCGGACTAGGCAAGACCGTTCAGCCGCTGCTGCTGTCGCCGCTGGCGCCGTGGTACGAGTTTCTCTTCGAGACGCCGCTGCCGGTCCTGACGGACGATATCCCCCTCGAACAATTTCACAACGGCCGATTCGAAACCTGTGATCTGGTCATGATCATTGACACCAATTCCTATGTCCAGTTGCCCGAATTCGACCGCTGGCTCCGGGAGACACATAAAAAAGTCCTTGTCGTCGATCATCACATCACGGGTGACAATCTTGGCGATGTCGAGTTGATCGATACCGAGGCGGCCGCCGCCGGCGAGATTATTTTCGACCTGATCAAACACGCCGGCTGGCCGATGACAAACCGCATTGCCGAGGCCCTTTTTGTCGCGTTGTCGACCGACAGCGGCTGGTTCAAATTCGCCAATGCCGACGCCCGTTTGTATCGCAATGCCGCTGAATTGGTCGAAGCTGGGGCAAATCCGGCGATAATTTATCAAAAACTCTACCAGAATTTTTCCCCGGCCCGTATGCAGCTCATGGTCCGCATGCTGCAATCCATGGAATTGCACCATAACGGCCGGGTTGCCGTGCAGCATATCCTTCGGTCTGACTTCGACCGGGCCGGGGCGACCGGGCGGGATACCGAAAATCTTATCGATGAATGCCAGCGGATCGGCTCGGTAGAGGTGGCAGTCCTGTTCGTCGAACTGGGCGAAGATCAGTCTCGGGGGCATTCGGGCTTCCGGTGCAGTCTGCGTTCTAAAGGCCATGTTGATGTCCGTTCCATAGCCCAGCGGTATGGCGGGGGAGGACACAAGATGGCCAGCGGCGTCAATATGGAAGGGGATCTGGACCAGGTAAAGAAGACCATTCTTGACGCCATTGCCGAACAAATGCGAGATCTTGATTCCGTTTCAAAATCGTGACTAGAATTTCTCAGCTTGCGCGCGTCCGTACTGGCAGGACAAAATGTTTCCCCTTGTTCCAGAGGTGGCGGTAAATAGGCGGTCTGGAGTGATACCCCATTTTAAAGGCAACCTGGACAAGTTGTCCATGTCGTAATATAACAATCGCATAGGGATACTCGATAATCGTAATACTGGCTCGTCTTTGGTGAGTACGAATCAAATCAGCCTGTCCTAGTATGGCGGTTACTTCCGTCCCGTTCATTCCCGGCCGCAGACAATATAAGTTTCGTTCGATCCGGTAGAGGGCATACTGGCGACGCCATTGTGGAACCTGAGAAATGGCCCAGAGGACCGCAATTAGCCCGAACAATGCGAAAATCCATTGAAACTTCTTTTTCAATATCGTTTGCATTTCTCCTTGCTCCGTATCCGTATAAGACCATTTCCTATAAAAACGACGATCTCCCATCCGAATTCCTTTCAGAGTTTTTGTTTCGCATTCTAATCTCACGAGAAATCAAACCAATTTCCAAGTTTTCCGTTGAAATCTCTCATCTGGTCTTGGCCTGCTCAAGTATTCACGAAAATATGCCGAAAAAATAGATTGAATCTACGCGTTAAAGGAAATTGGAAAATGAGTCAGACCTACCGTATTTTGGTAGTGGATGACAGCCCGGCCAATCATGCCCTGATCCAGGCTGTCTTCAATAAGCGTACGGACATCGAACTGGTTCTGGTCGATAGCGGTATGGAGGCTATTGCACGAGCCACGGATGAGCCTTTTGATTTGATTCTTATGGATATTCGTATGCCCGGTGTGGATGGTTGTGAGGCCACCCAGGCCCTGCGGGAACGGGGCGTCAAGACTCCGGTAGTCGCCCTGACTGCCGATACCGCCGAATCCACAATGCACCGTGCCTACAATGCCGGATGTAATGATTTCCTGACGCGTCCGGTTAAGCTTGATCAATTCATGGCTATCGTCGATCAGCACCTTAAAAGAGTCCAATACACCTATCGCCCCTACTGAGTTTGAGTTGAATCGGGGATATTTCCTCGAAATGCAGGATTTTAGATCTAATCAAAAATAGTGTCATACCCTGTTGGATCATTATACCCTGTATCAGGATAGGAAATCTTTCTTTTTTATATTATCTTGCTTTTCCTGACCTACCAAGATAAAATGATTTCGTTTTTCGGAGGAATGTTAAGATGAGAAAGAAGGATTCCAGGAGGTTCTTATGTCACTGAAAAAGTTTCTCTTTATTGTTTCCCTGTTTCTGATTATAGGATTAGTTAGCCACGCGGTTACGATCTATGTGGATGATGATGCACCGGGGGATCCCGGGCCCGGGGATGTCTACCTTAGCGATCCTTTCGAAGATGGCAGTGAAGAGCATCCATATGACGCCATCAATGAAGCCATTCTATATGCAGTGGATGGCGATATTGTTTTACTGGCGGAAGGAACGCATTCGTTGTCGCACTGGTATCCTACCGGCCTGGTGATTTCCAATAAGGCGATCACAGTTCGAGGGCAGTCCGGCGCCGAAAACTGTGTTGTCGATGCAACTGGTCTGGAACGGTGTTTCGTCATCGGGAGTAATTTTCCGATAACTATTGAAGGTCTAACCATTACCGGCGCATCTTCCGTGGGAATTGTTGCAACACAAAATGTAATCATCAAGAACTGCCGAATCCTGGGCGGTTCGGAACAGAAGCTGCCTTTATCAAGAGGAATACAGGTTTCCGGAAACAACGTCCAGATTCTGGGTACCTCTGTCGAATCCTTTGGCGACTGGGGGATCTGGAGTTACCGAGGCGCCTTCCTGATTGATCGATGTACAATCCGGGGACATATCCAGCAAGGAATTCATACAGAAGAAAGTTCGGCAGTGATACGAAATACATTGGTTTATGAAAATGGTCCCCTTGGGCTTTCTCTGAATGGGGCAGTTCAAGATACAATCCTAGTGACTAATTGTACTGTTGCGGGGCATGGAGGCGATTCTGTTGGCGGTTCTGTTCCAACCGGACTTGCTGTATCAGGTTCGGTTTTCGTAGTTGTCGAGAATAGCATATTCTGGAACGATGTTCTGGAGATCGCATCTACCGGAGCAACCTTGACAGTTCGGTATTGTAATGTACGAGGCGGCTTCACCGGTGTGGGCAATATCGATACATGGCCGATGTTTGCCGACCAAACCGGTGGTGATTATCACCTTCTGGAACACTCTCCCAGTCAAAATACAGGAAATCCGGATTTTATCCCATCCGTGGATGAAATGGATATCGATAATCAGCCGCGCGTCATCTATGGACGTGTGGATATGGGGTGCGATGAGGCCGTTTATCGTGATTATTCCGATGACGGTGTGATCGATATGGAAGATCTTATCCTTTTTAGCGGTCACTGGATGGAAACCGGCTGCCATGAGCCTGACTGGTGCGGACTGGCCGACCTGAGTCTGGATGGACGAGTCGGATTAGAGGATTGGACGATTCTGATCGAACGATGGCTTGTAGACACATCGTTGTCTATAGAGCAGTGATTATTCTTTCTTTTTTTCTCTTCTTAATCCGTTAGCAAGAAGCCAATCCATTGGTTTATTCAATGTTTATAAATAGACATGAGGCCCGAATATGACGGAAGAAATTCGAGCATCACAAGGAAAGTGGCTACGGATATGCGGATTAGTCGGCTTGACGGGCACGTTTGGGGCGGTTTTGGGGTTTGAAATGGCGGATCGTGGGATCCTTTGGTTTCCGACAATGGCGGAGGGACTTTTACTGGTCGCATTATTTTCCATTGTATTATGGATTGGAGGGCAAATAATGGACGAATCCGCATGGGATCGGAGGAGCAAACGGATTCGGGTACGGAAACGAATCATTCTGGCTCTGTTGTTGGCAATGGTGCTTGTTGTAGTTCATCTGACCAGTTGTCGTATGGCCCAGAAGTCTCCATTAACCCAGCTTACTCCCTCTCAATTCAATGAAGCATTTGAAGATGATCTGGCCCAGTTCTGGGAATATGATCAGGGTTTGGAAACCCAGCTTGCGATCCTGGAAGAGAACAAAGAGATGTTTGAAGGGGACGATCCGCAGCCCTTGACAAGCCGCCAGGAGCAATTGTTACGGGATGTCTGGATTACGGTCTACGATTATGCTTTTGCGCTGGACCGAATTCGATTGTTTTATGAGGATTGGTATCGCTTTGATCCTTCTCGATCGCAGCGATCATATCACATAAGGAGTTTTCTGCTAACATTCGCAGCGGAATTGTCCCTCTATGAGAAGGCCACACGATTAAGCGCTCTTGTAACGCAAAATCCGAACACTGTAAAATTTCTCGATGCACCGCATCCGGGAACAGATCTGGAGGAGAATACTTTCAGCACATTTCGACAGGAGTTACATAGTACACGGGATGCCGCCAGGATAGGAGGCGGCCGGGCCTATTTGTTTTTCCTGGAGAAAGGGATGGATGGAACGGCGCAAATGGCTGGATTGGGTTGTGCGGTGTTATGGGATAAGATTGAAACAGAACTGGTTTTGATCGATGCAATCGCACCGGGAGAACGGACCGCTTTGACAGTGGGCAGTGATATGGAAGTTTTCAAACGTGGTGTAAATCGCGTATGGTATCCTTCAGTTAAGGAAGTGGCAACGTGGATGGGAGATACGCGAGTCCATCGCAGAATTGGACAAATACTGGTGACTCCTCAGCAACAGGAAGTGATGGATCGTTCCCTGGAGCCAGGAGATATCCTGATGACTCGAAAGAACTGGTATATGAGTAATGTGGGACTTCCCGGTTTCTGGCCTCATGCCGTCTTGTACCTGGGTTCCCCAGCGAAGTTGGAGGAATATTTTAACGATGCAGAAGTGTTGACCTACCTGACAGGGCTTTTAGGTAAGGAGACCAAATTAGCTGAATATCTGGCCAGTATATATCCACGTCTTTGGCTGGAGTATTCCTGCGAAATAGATGGTGAGCCGCATAGAGTAATTGAAAGTGTGAAAAACGGGGTGTGCATACATACCTTAAGCCAATGCTGTGGGGATTATATCGCGGCATTACGTCCCAGGAAGAGTAAAGTTGCCAAGGCACAGGCCATCATTGAGGCATTCCGACACGTGGGCAAGCCGTACGATTACAACTTCGATTTTGCCACAGATCATGCATTGGTCTGTACCGAACTCGTATGGCGAAGCTGGCGGCCGGGAGAAGGTAAGGACGGACTGGAACTTACATTAGTGGAAATAGGCGGAAGAAAAACACTGCCGACCAATGAAATCGCCCGGCTGTATGCCGAGACCTTCGATAAGGAGGACCGGCCGATGGATTTTGTGTATTTTCTCGATGCCAGGGAGAAGGAAGGCATCGCTGTTGTAGCGACAGAGGAGGATTATCGTCAGTCATATAAGCGTGTCAAATGGAGCTTCTGGCAGGAATGAACAGTATTCATGGTTACAGCTTTTTTATAGATGCCAGGGGGCCCGATAAGGCTTGGAAAGCATTCGGTTAGCCATCTCATCGTTAGTAAAGTATTCCTTGGCAGGATCCCAAAGAAGTTTCCTTCTGCGTTTCATGGCAATGTTCCCCAAATGGCAGAGAGTTGCCGAATAATGACCGATCTCGATTGGGGCTGCCGGATCAGTACGGGTCTTAACAGCATTGAGAAAGTCCAGGTAATGGTTAGTGCTGGTTCCCAGGCGAATATCATTCGGGCCGAGTGTCACATTCCATAGGTTTTCCGGATAGCATGAGGAGCCTCTGTAGCCGTGACGGATAAAGCCTTCCGTGCCTTCAAAACGAACCTGCATATTTTCCGGACCGGTCTGACAAATCAGTTCGACTCCTTTGACATATCGCGCCCGGAAGTGAACATAGGTGGCGGTCGTAAAAAGACCATCCTGCGGCCATATACCGCCTATATTCTCTACTTCAACAGGACCGGTATATTCGGTATTATTGCCCCACTGCGCCAGGTCGTTGGAATGGGCTCCATAATTGGTTGTCTGCCCGCCGGAATAATCCTCGCCGAATCGGAAGTTGTACAAACAGCGGTCTTTGTGATATGGGGCATACGGCGCCGGACCCAGCCACGTATCATAATCAAAACCTTCCGGGATCGGATCGGGTGTCCAATAGCTTTCCGGGGCGGTTTTATTATTGGGACCGACTGTTGTAACAATACGTTTCAACTGTCCAATATAGCCGTTACGGACCAGTTCACAGACAAACCGGGATTTAATATTGGATCGTTCATGGCTGCCGGTTTGAAAGATGATACCATGACGGCGTACGGCATGGATCATGTGTCGACCCTCGGCAATGGTTAGGGTCATAGGTTTTTCACAATAGATGTCTTTCCCTGCACGAGCGGCCGCTATGGCCATAACCGCATGCCAGTGGTCAGGGACAGTGATGACAACCGCATCAATATCGGGACGTTCAAGGATTTCGCGAAAATCGGTGGCCATTTCGCAACCCGCAAATGTACTGTTACGATTTTGCGTGGCGTAATGTTCATTGACCAGTTGACATGCCGGTTCACGACCGAGAAACTGACTGGCCGTTTTATAGCCGTAACTGGCCCGGTTGACATCACATACAGCTACGACCTGTGCTTCATTAAGTTGCAGAAATCCTTTCAGGTTATTTGTCCCCTGATTGCCGACTCCAATTAAAGCCAGGGTAATGCGTTCACTTGGAGGAAATTGAGACAATACTGTCGATGGCACAATTATAGGCAGTGTAATAGCGGTACCTGTAATTTTAACAAATTGTCTTCTATTCATGAATTTGACTCGTTTTTATTTTTCATCCAATAGGGTACGGTGCCGTTTTCGTCGACTGTCCAACCCCATTTTTTGATGTATTCGGAGCCCGGCAGAAAATCGTCATTTGTTTCCTGCAATTTACGATGTAAAATGGAATCAAGGTTTTTTTGGAGATCTGCATATTCCGGTTTGTTGATCAGGTTATTTTGTTGATAGGGATCGTTCTGGTTGTCATACAATAGCCAAGGCCCGTTCAGGTCGCGGGTATACGTATATCGGCGGGTCCGAATGCCGCGATATTCTCTGCCGCCAAATCTGCGTTCCCATTGACCGAAAGGCGAAGGGCAGCTTAACAGGGACGCTTCATTCGATGCTTTTTGTTCGTTGCGGATAATACCTGAAAAGTCTTGTCCTTCGACTGTTTTCGGAATCGGAATTTTTGCCAGTCCCAGTAAGGTCGGCATAATATCCGGTGTGTTCATAGGCATATCGATCCGTCGGCCGCGCCTGCCATGAACCACGGGATAACGAAGTAGGAATGGTACACAGGCGGATTCTTCGTAAGGGCGTTGTTTTTTCATCATGCCTCGAGAATGGAGCATATCGCCGTGATCGCTTGTGAAAACGAAAATGGTGTCATTCTCAATTCCAGCGTTGTCAATGGTTTCGAGGATGATCTTTATGCAATCATCAAGGACGGCGATATGAGCATAATATCCGGCCAGATCACGCCTGGCAGCAGCCGATTCACTTTCTGGTACATTGGGACGCAGGACAATATCCTCCGGTTTGAATTGACGACGGTATTCTTCCGGGGCGGTCAAGTAAGGTGCATGAGGCGGTCCCCAGGATAAAAAGAGCACAAAAGGATTTTGTTTATGCTCACGGATGTAGCGACAGGCGGACTTGGTCTGTGCGATGGCATCATATTCAGGCCAGGTATGACGGATGGGATCGTTGCCGGAATAATAAAAAGAATGATTATAATCATGAGTACACTCAAGAGCCTGCCAGTAATCAAATCCCTGACGGTGGTGGGGGGGTATGTAATTGGTACGTCCATTGCCTTCCAGATGCCATTTGCCAAGATAAGCGGTTTCGTAGCCGGCAGACTTACAAGCCTGAGCAATGGAAACGGCTTTGTTCCCTAACGGGACATCATTTAAGAAAACTCCATGTGTCAGAGGGAATTGCCCGGTGAGCAGACTGGCCCGGTAGGGGGAACAAACAGGGCAGCCAGAAACCGTATTTGTAAAGTTGATACTCTGTTTTTCCAACGCATCCAAAGCGGGTGTCCGAGCGTTGGTGTCTCCCGCATAACCTGTGGCCTGAGCTCGCCATTGATCGGCAAACACAAAGAGAATATTGGGTTTTCGTCTACTTGCAGCGCGGATTAAGGAGGCACACCCGGACCAGAGCGCCGAAAAAGACAAACCGGTCAAAGATAGGAATGTGCGTCGGTTCATCATTATTTTTCCTTTGATAATATATCCTGGGAATTATACCAAGACAAGCACAATGCGTCTGTTATTTTATGGAAGAACGGGGTGAAACTACAGGAATAACGTAGTTTTTTCTTGAAAAAAGGGAATGTGTTGCATAGAGTAATCACTCCAAATCAGGGCAGCAGGTTTGGTAAATGCGGAAAAACAGGAAGATCGGTATGGCGATTATCGTGCAGAAATTTGGTGGTACTAGTGTGGCAGATGCCCAGAAGATTGTGCGGGCCGCCACACGTGCACTCCATGCCCATCAGCAAGGCAATCAAGTGGTCGTTGTGGCCTCGGCCAGAGGGAAACAGACCGATCAGCTTATTGCCGATGCACTGGAAGTTAATCCCAATCCCCCACGTCGTGAGATGGATCAGCTTATCAGTACCGGGGAGCAACAGACGGTCTCGTTGATGGCGATGGCTTTGGATGCGATGGGTCAAAAGGCCATCAGCTTTACCGGTGCCCAGATTCGGATGGTGACTGACGACGCTCATACCCGGGCCCGAATCCAGAGCATTGATGCGGCTCGGATTCAGCAATGGCTGGATGAAGGTTATATTGCAATTGTTGCCGGTTTTCAGGGGGTGGACGAACGAGGGAATGTGACAACCCTGGGACGGGGGGGGTCGGATACCAGCGCTGTAGCTCTGGCGGCTGCCCTGAACGCCCGGGTTTGTGAAATTTATACGGATGTGGATGGTATCTATACGACGGACCCGCGCAAGTTTCCCAAAGCGGTTAAGATGGAGCATATCAGCTATGATGAAATGCTCGAATTAGCCAGTCTCGGAGCGGGCGTAATGCATGGACGATCGATCGAATTTGGCAAGAAATACGATGTGCCTATTCATGTCCGCAGTAGTATGAACGATAATCCCGGAACCTTGATAACTCACGAGGTGGCTCAAATGGAAGGCATTCTCGTCAGCGGTGCGACGATGCAAAAGGAACTGGCCAAAATCAGCTTAGTGGGAGTAGACAACAAACCCGGCAACGCCGCCAGGGTGTTCGCTCATCTGGCTCAGGCACGTGTTATTGTAAACGACATTATTCAAACCGAGGTGAGTACCGAGAAGGCAAACCTGTCGTTTACTATCGCCAAAGGAGATCTGACGGATGCCAAAAAAGCTCTGGATGGCATTCGCAAGGAAGTAGGTTGTGAGTCTCTGTTTGTCCGTGATGATATAGCGGAGATTTCCGTTGTCGGAGTGGGGATGCGCAGCCATTATGGTGTAGCCGGAAAGTTGTTTGAGGCGCTGGCGCAAGCCAAAGTGAATATCGATTCGATTACCACCAGTGAAATTAGAATCAGTTGTATTGTGGATATCGGACATGGTGATAAGGCGCTGACGTCAGTCTGTGAAGTATTCGAATTGGATAAGCCTGCGGATCAGCGCACCTATTAATAATTACGCCCTGATGACACAAACGGGCTCATCCGGGCGGTTTATCTCTATATAGCTCAAACCATACGTGGTTCTGATCCGGGTAGGATGGATCCATGGTGCGTAAAAGAACATCTCAGTATGCCATTAGTCGACGTCACAAGAGGCAGGTCCTGACTATCGGTCTGGTCTGTTTGCTAATGCTGGGTATTTTGGATCATCGGTTTGGTGGTCCAGTTCGTATCGCAATATCTCATTGGGGACCAGATTGGGGGGATTATCGAAAGTATCATGGTAAAACCTTTCATGTTGTTCACGTTGTGGATGGGGATACTTTCGACATTGATATCCCTGACGGAAAATATCCGACGACGCGAGTACGTTTGTTGGGAGTTGATACCCCGGAAAAAGCAACCGAAAAAACAGAAGCCATGGTATTTGGTCCGGAAGCGACACAATATACGACCGATCAGATTTTGAATCATAATGTAACAGTTTTGATCGATACGGTGGGAGATGTACGAGGCAAATATGGCCGATTGCTGGCCTATGTTGTTTTATCTGATGGCGGCATTCTGAATGAGTGCATCATTCGTCATGGGTATGGGTACGCCGATATGCGGTTTTCACATAGTCATTACGAAAGGTATTTACAGATCCAGGAACAGGCTTTTTCCAGGAAAATGGGTTTATGGGGGGAGGTGTCTCAAGAACAGCTTCCTCGCTGGTTTCAAAGAGAAAAACCTGATTTCCTAAAATGACATTTTCGTGACCTTGATCTGGTAGAAAGGTATTCGATGAGGGAAGAAAGATTGACTCAACATCCACTTGGAATTATAGTCAGTCGCATATGACTATTGAAAAGTCAGGCCAGGATGGCGCCGTGAAGCGGATCGTAATTCTAACCGGATCGGAAAAACGACATATTTTTTTCCGTCTTTTTCTAGGTTTGTCGGAACAGATCAACATTATCCGGACGTTTTGTGAAGGCCTGGAAAAAAGTCTGATGTTACGATTGGCCGGTCAACCGGATAATGCCCTTCGTCTGAACCATGCACAAGCGAGAGAACAGTCGGAAGAAGACTTTTTTGGACTGTTTATTCAGCACACTACAGATCATTCCTGCCCGGTATTCATTCCCAAGGGAGAAGTAAATTCAGAAGCTTGCGTAAATGAAATCTTTTCAATAAAACCGGATTTGGTTGTAGCCTATGGTTGCTCACTCATTCGGGAGCCTTTGCTGAATGCTTTTGCAGGGCGTTTTTTGAATGTGCATTTGGGTTTATCGCCATATTATCGGGGCAGTGGAACCAACTATTGGCCGCTGGTCCATGCGAAGCCCGAGTATATCGGCGCCACATTTATGCATATCGATGCCGGAATCGATACGGGTCCGGTTATTCATCAACTTCGTGCCCGAGTGTGCTGGGGAGATACTCCTTCCAGTATTGGGAACCGATTAATCGTAGATATGACGCGTACTTATCGCCTGATTATCGAACAATTTGACAGACTCGAGCGGATGTCTCCGCTGCCACTTCCGAAACAAGTCCATGTTTGCAAAAGCAGAGATTTTACGGAAGAATCAGTGACAACTCTTTATGAGAATTTTCGAAACGGACTCGTGGAGCGATATCTGCTTGAGCGGGAAGACCGATGTATGGCCGTGCCAATCCTTGAGAATCCTTCTCTGCAGATGTACTGACATGAAAGCTATTATGTATCATTATGTTCATCCGGATGATTCGAAGTTTCCGTATTTTCGACATCTGCATCGGGACGATTTTCGAGCTCAATTGGATTATTTTTCAGCGAATTTCGATCTGATTTCAAACGTCGAGTTCCTGGAAGCGATACACAGCGGAAAACCGTATCGTGATGCCATAATTCTCACCTTTGACGATGCTTTCAAAGACCACTATATGTATGTGCTACCAGAACTCAAACAGCGGGGTTTGTGGGGCATTTTCTATATACCGACGGGGGTATATGCGACCGGCCGGCTGATGGATGTGCATCGAATTCATCTGCTCCTGGGCAAATGGGGCGGGCAATGTATTAGTAATTTCCTGCAGGAAATGGTCTCCGACGAGATGCTAATAGATAACCATGTCGAAGCTTTTCGAAGCCGCACTTACCGTGCCCAATCGAACGATGACTACACGCTTCATGTCAAACGAACATTGAATTATTACATCGGCTATGCTTATCGTGGAGATATTCTTAATGCATTAATGGAACGGTTTTTTCCGGAGGAAAAGGCATTGGCTGGTCAGTTTTACATGAGTGAAATTGAATTGCGAAAAATGCAGGAAGCGGGCATGCTCATTGGATCGCATTCAGTGAATCACCCGGTAATGAGCAAACTGACATGCCGGGAGCAAAAACAGGAAATTGACGGATCTTTTGCCTTTCTCGAACAAGCCATGGGTAGGCTTTCGATTCGTACTTTTTGTTATCCTTACGGCGGTTTTCATTCGTTTACCGGCGACACTGAAACCCTGTTGGATCAGGCGGGTTGTTTGTTTTCATTCAATGTGGAACATCGGGATATAACTGCCGAAGATCTAATAAACCGCCCGCAGGCATTGCCTCGCTATGACTGTAATCTATTTCCCCACGGACATTGTCGTATGGAGAATAATGTTCTAATAAAACCACAGAAAAAATAAAGAAGCTCGACATGTTGCCGAGCTCTTTCCTTAACGGGGACTCGAAGTAATGTAATATATTGCTCAGGCCTCAATAGCGTCTATTGTGATCTGTAGATATTTTTGGCGGTGGCCGGTCCTTCGGCTGCTGTTCTTGCGGCGGCGAAAATGGGTTGGGTACAGTTTTGGACCGTTTACGACGGCATCCTGGGCCTCGGTTTTAAACGTCGCGATCACTTTGGCGCCGTCCAGATAAGGGGTGCCAACTTTGATCTGTTTGCCGTCGCTGACGAACAGAACCTTTTCGATTTCAATACTCTTGGCATCGGGCGCCACTTCAGCCAATTCGATATTGATCGTATCGCCCTGTGAAACTTTATATTGTTTCCCACCCTGTTCGATTACAGCATACATCCTAAACTCCCTGCACAAAAATAGGACCACTTATATCCAATAATTAGCCCAATAGAGTACGATGCATATATAAATTTGTAAAGAGTTTTATTGGATAAATATGGATTTTTAGGGCAAAACATTGCAAAAACCGCGCCAAAATGTGAAAATGCTCGTTCCTTTACTATACCTTGACTTACAGGAAAACAGGCAATGGATTTGGCAATGATTGGGAAACGGATCGTCAAATTTGAGGAACTGGGACCGGAGTATCTGGATCGGGGGACTTTTTTCGGGGACGGAGTCTATGAAGTAATTCGCAGCTATGATGGCCACATTTTTGCCCTGGAAGACCATCTGGCTCGTTTTGCCCGTTCCATGCAGGAGATTGGAATCCAAGGACTGACAATCAAGGAAGTGCGAACCAGAGTATTCCGAGCTTTTATGGAGGCAGATTTACCAAATGCCAAGATTTATTTTCATGTCACACGCGGATCTGAGCCGCGAAATCATACAGCAAAAGAAGGTTTAAAACCCAACTTTTTTTTAACGATTGGTTCTGCGCCGGACTCATCACAAGACAAAGAACAGGGTGTTTCTGTTTCAACGTTCCCCGACTGGCGATGGAAGCGATGCGATATTAAATCCCTGAATTTATTACCCAATGTGCTGGCGCGGATGAATGCAGTAAAAAAGAACTGTGCCGAGGCCATTCTGGTGGATGATTCGGGCGAAATTACCGAAGGTTCCGGGAGTGCATTTTTTGCGATAGACGCAAAACGAAAAGAACTGATCACCCGTCCCCTGGGACATGAAATCCTTCCCTCGATTACCCGGCAACATGTCATCCGAGTAGCCGAGGGAACGGAATTAAAAGTTGTCGAACGTGCGATAACGCCTGCTGATGCGGTACAGACAGATGAGTTATTCCTGGCGGTAACGACCAAGGATATTGTTCCGGTTGTCCGATTTGATGGGCGATTAATCGGAGATGGGATGCCGGGACTGCTGACAAAAATATTGATAGATCGTTTTGCTGTTATGGTCCGCCGAAGCCAGAAATCTGAATTGTCCGCTTGAAAACGGAGGCCTATCCGACAGGAGTAAGCTGAGCCAGAGTTGCCTGAAGATCTTCCTGGCGAAATGGTTTGGCCAGATAACCATTACAACCGGCGGTCATGCACTTTTCTTTGTCGCCGGACATTGCATGAGCAGTAAGAGCCAGTATAGGCGTATCGATCCCGTTTTTTCGCATAAGAGAGGCGGCTTCATATCCACTGACTTTGGGCATCTGCATGTCAAGGATGATTACATCAAATGGCTGAGCCAGCGCCGTATCCACCGCTTCCTGGCCATCTGAGACAGCCGTGACATCAAAACCAAGTTTCTCGAGATGAATGCAAATAAGCTTCTGGCTGGGGGGCTGATCTTCCGCCACCAATACCTTTGGCCTCTCCGAAGAGCCTGTTATCATGTTACTACCCTCTTTTTGAATAAAACGTAACATCATGACTTGTATCGGTTCAAAGGAATAGGGAGATAAACGGTTTACCCGGAAAATAAGGATTCTTGTAGGATTTATTGAGATGATTTGCTCGTCGCTGTATGCCTAGTAAAATTGATGTACAATAAACACATCTCACTGGAGTTATCGGACGGCACTTGTGTCATCTGGTTTTCCCCCGGAAATGGTGATATTGTTTGTCCATTGACAGGACTTGGATGTATTCCTCAGAAAAAAAAAGTCCATTTTTCGATCGGCGGGATTATCCGGACAAGTACCGGTGTAAAGGACAAAAGGAGCCGGGTTTTGACACATCATGACAAGTTGACTAGTAGTATCTCTTAAATCAAAGACAAGCCTAACAGAGTTTTTTATCTCAGCTTTTTGTAAATCGGAAAGCATATCGTAACCTTGACCGGATGTTAAACAGGGGACGGATTGTAATGGGACGGAACAGTCAATAAGACGCCCTCGAATATGATAAAACAGGTCATATATATGTTCTTCCTGCGAAGCGGCTTTTATATGATCCGATAAGGAGTTTGAATGCAGAGACAAATACCGTTCTATAGTGACACCCGTATAGGCTTTTGTGACTTGCGCATGGACATGGGATGGTCCGAAGCCGACCAAATCACCGCTACACGCAGCCTGATATTTCCCATCTACGATAAGCATATTGTGCGAGGCCGGCGCCCGAAACCATTTACTATTCAGGGGAATCCCGTAACCGCTGGTTCCCAAGTCCGGCAGTAGAACATGACCGTTGGCATAAAAGATCATGTTGAGACGATCTTTATGGTCATGTCCGCCGCCGTAGGGTCCATATTTCATATATGTGTTTATGTTTTCATTTTTCAGGATAGCAATGCCGGACTTTTCAAAGAGGACGCTTTCTGAAGGAAATGGTTTTGGGGCCGGTAGTTCAGTTGGACCGTAAAGCAGGGCATCGAGAGTGGAGCGGGATCGATCCTGATACATGTTCGCCAGGTAACCGGGGATTTCGCTATCGGGCATAAGATGGGCGGCGATTTCATAATATGCAGTCATTTCACGAATATTCGTTCCGGGCCATCCATCATTGGTCGACGGAAATTCCCCGTTACCAAAAGAAAAGGACAAAGGTGCCGTATACATCTGAAGGAATTTTCCCATCTCGGATAGATCATACTTTTTGGCTCTCGCGGCAAGGTAAAGCGGCTCCAGGGAACGAATGGTGTAAAAATGATATCCGATCGAACCTTCATACCAGAAACCGTCTTCCTGGATCCCCTTTGCAATCTGTTGTTTTAGACCATAGGGACCATCAATTGCCTTTTCGATCAAATCATTCCGGTCGGAGACAAAACCGACCAGACCGACAGCCGCATTGTGCCAACTATGAATATTATGAATGGCTCGTGTCTGAGAAAGTATGAATTCGGCATCCGGCAGAAAGTAATCTTCCAGGATATGAGTGCGTTGCTGTGGGGTAAGCATCGGGCAGATTTCCCAATATGCACGAACCATGGATACCAGTTGTGTGGCTTCGTCGAGAGACTGAGAGCGGATACGGCCCTTGCCTGCATGTTCGCCATGCACTTCAAACTCATCATAATGATCGGCATACCACAGCAAGAGATTTCGTGTGTAATCCAGATATTGAGATTCCCCCGTGAGACGGTAAAGAATGGCGGCATACTCGGAAGCTCGAACCATGTAAACATGAACGATTGAATTCCAGCAGTCATCATAGGGAGGGCCTGAATAGACTTTTTTACAGGATGGACAGATATGCTCGTGCGGCTTCTCCGGATGGAAATCCAGGCGATGTGCATCCTCACTGCAGTAGTAATTATGCCACCACCCGGTTTTACCGAAAGGGGGGTGTTGGAACTGATTTTGAGTCCGCTGAACTTCCTTTCGCAGATCATTGACAATACTACGTGCCCATGTATAGTCATTCACTTTTTGTTTTACCAGAGTCCAGTCAACACCTCTGGAACCTGGATCACTCGGATAATCAGCCGCCATTGAAAAAGAGGCTACGAAACTAAATAGTAAAAACAGAATCCGTATCATGATGAACCTTTGCTACTCATTTCCGCTGGCTATTAACGATTGATTTTCCGATGAATCTGTTGAAACTCATCCAGGAGGTCTGTCCAAGGCTGGTTGTCAGCAGTAAATAATCCGCGATTGGCTCGACGGTTTTCATTATCGATATCTTGCCATGTGAACCAATGTGAACCAACCATAAAAGGAAGATCGTAGAAATCTAAAGCAACATGTGCTGCCTGGCGAGCTCGTTGGATCTGGGTTGTAACCACTTCATTATAGGACCAATCCAATGGAACGGCGGAGGCTGAATCATAGAGGCCGGAATCCATAGCCGGTACCGACCATTCGCTTACCAGAACAGGTTTCTGCGTAAAAGCGTGGAACATGTACAGGTAAGCAGTTTCATTCTCATTTAGTCCTACAGATTGATTGGAGGGATAAAGATTAACTCCGATACCGTCATAACGATCATACAGGTCTAGGACACGAGTATAGGCGCCGGTATCGGAAACCATAAAGCGATTGGAAAAAACCAAACGTTCGGGATCAATATTGTGGATACTTCGCAGTGTAACTTCAATGTACTGTTGAACGATACGACGCTCGAAAGCTAGAAAATCGGAAGCCATGGGACCGGCAGGCAGAGAAGGAGACGGCTTATGAACGAGCAGATCTTTAAAGGATGACAGGTTGGTTTTCCATGTGTCGTTGAGAAATTCAATTTGTGGATAGCGTTTTTGAATATATTCCAGAAAAGCTTTTCCGCAATGCTCGGAATAAACAAATCGATACAAATCCTCATGAGATAGTTCGTTGTCTGCAAACCAGCCGATAAACCATATCTTGCCTCCAACCTGGCCATGGATTTTTTGAACCTCATTCATATAGGCCTTTTCGAACGCCGGATCAAACGGATCGGGAAATGAATGGCCGGATGGACCCGTATTACCAAGGGCATCGATGAGAAAATCGAACTTATCCTGGAGAGTATTGCTCTGGATAACACAAAACAGGGGAAGGGGGGGGTGCTCGTTGGCCTCCAGAGATTGGTTAATATCAAGACATACTTTAAGATCCGTCCAGCCGGCCAGAGAGTTAAAGCCGTATTCTCGTATTGTTTTTGCCGTCTGAATTCCTTTCGAGACCGTGCCAACTGAGGCTACCCAGGTTGGCCCCACTGTTCCAATTGAATAGAAGCATTTTCCTTCTGGAGAAATCAGCCACCAGGTTTGACCATCCTTTTGCAGTCGATAATATTTCGAGGGGGCAAATGTCTTGAAAGGAGCCATACGGCGTGGCCACCCGACATTTTCAGGCTTTGTTTCGAAAATTTCATCGAAGACAGACAAATCCTTGAAAAGAACATGTCCGGCTGACTTGTCACCCAGTCCGAAGGCGGGGACAAAAGAGTCTGCTTGGGGAGGAGGATTTCGAAGGGCAAATTCAAAGGATCGCCAGAGTGGCGCAGGGGCCAGGTCATAGGTGATTTTGCTGAGACGTTCCTTGTTTTTATAAAAAGAGACGGTAATCTGGGCCTGAAAAGGAAGAAGATTAGAGGTTTTGTACATTCCGCGAATGGTAGCCCGTGACCAGGGAATGCGTTTTTTATATTGCAGCCTTGCGGCCCATTTTCCCGCGTTCCAAGGACCGACTCGCAGAATTTTATCTTGTGGGCCTTCTTCAATAAAATCAAAAACAGCAGCCTGTTGAGCAAAGACATCCTCAATTGATTCATCCAGGAAGAGGATCTGCTGCCAGTTATCCGGTGTTACAGGAAGCGGAATCTCTTTTGCACTACAATATATGAAGCTGAAAAGGATAATATATAAAATAGAAAACAATATAGTATTATATTTCATGATTTATATCTAATTTTTTTCAATTGAACTCGTCTGAGACAGGCGTTTTTTAAGTTCTCCGGCTAAAACACGTCCCCAAGCCGCATGTCCTTTTTTACTCAAATGTAAGCCATCATGAAAGAGAGATGGGATATCTTGAATTGCGTGGGGCGTTTGTTTAAATAAATCCTGTAGGTAGGTTACCTGTAAATCATGCTGTTGCAGCGATTTCATTAACAAAGGATTCTTCGGGTGTGTGCCGTTCATATGCCCTTGATCGGGAGAGATGAATACAAAATGTCGATATCCCTTTTCGGCTAGAACGGAATCCATTTCCTTGAGTTTTCGTACAGCCTTATCAATTACCTTGTAAGTTTCTTCCTCGTTTGCAAAAGCGGTCCAGACTTTATATCGTCTATTATTTTGTTTCCAGCAAAAATAACGCCACAATTCCTCCAGTGCCGATCCCGGTGAACGATTGAAAAAGGGCATTCCCTGGCAACGGGTCAAACCGCGGTAAAAATCGCCTTCCGGCACAACGGTGACGTACACCTGGGCGGGCATAAATTCCGATTCCATAACCAGGCCATATATATTTTCAATTCCCCATGCATTAACTCCGCCATTTGCGCATTGATAACCGAGTAATTCCTGCTCAATCAGAGATGTGAATAGTTCTGTATTGTCGATATACGAACCTCCATAGGTAACGGAATCGCCCAGGAATAGAATCTTGTTGTTTCGCTGATCATCCCATTCTGTATCTGTACGTAATCCCAGGTTGTTAAATGCCACACGGGAGCCGCCAAAACGAATATAGGTGTGATTGGGAAGAGGACGAAAGCCGTAAAAAGGATTGGAATCATAAAGGATTGGCTTGCCTAAACCTGCCAGTCGCAAAATGATTTCCGCCAGGACGATCAGTAATACAGTCAATATCAGATGTATTACGCAGAAAGTCTTTTTTTTATGTCGCTTAAAAAGATTGTTCTGCATGAATTAAAATCCCCTGAGTACAAGACGAATGCAGTTTTTGTTTGGTATGGAAAATTTTAACGGTTTGAATCTGCACTGCGTATTGGATCATTCCACTGTTCATTTTCTTTGCCGTAGTTCCTTATAGTAATCCGTTCCAAACGATATAGAAATAGTAAATTATCTGCCATGTTACAAAAAGCCATGGATGATAGAGTTTCTATTGTGTTTCCTGGATTTTGATCGTCCATGCGTATTTGCAGGGCAGGTCGCGGACTTTCACTTCGGATAGATCGATAGTCATTCCTTCCAAACTTCGTTTCCAGGGTAACGCACCATTGTATCCAAGCATTGTCACCATGGCGTCTTTCGCAGGATTAACATCCTTAAGTATGAGTTCTGTCCCCGGCCAGGCCGGCAGGATAGCATATATTGCATTTTCTTTCATTGTGAAGAAAGCTTCTTTGACGGCTTTGCCCTCTTTCGGGCCACTCCCAATTATATCCAGAACATTGTATTTGGCTTTGTATTCCTTGTACTCCTGTTCGGGCTTTTCGCCGTCGCTCCACTGACAGGTGTTTTTCCATGTTCGAGTGGCATAAATGGCCTCGCCGTTGATCTTCAACCAGTCTCCAATTTCAATCAATCGCTGCTGCATGATGACCGGAATGCGGCCATCGGCAGTAGGACCAATATCGAGTAGAAGACATCCGCCGCGGCTGGTCAGATCAATCAGGATCAGAATCATCTCGCGTGCGGATTTATAATCGTCAATTCCCTCATTGCGGTTATATCCGAACGAATGCCCCATTCCCCGACATTCTTCCCAGGGATGGGTGGCTCCGGCCAAGCCGGCGCCGTATTCGGTTGTGTAATATCCACCGTGGTTGTGACGGCATTCTTTGCCCCAGCGGTCGTTGATGGCAATGGTGTCTTTCACAACACTTTCATTAAAGAGCCAGGCGAGTAATTCTTCGCTTCGCCATTTGTCCGAAGTCATATCCCATTCCCCGTCGCTCCATAAAATATCCGGATTGTAACGCGTAACAAGATCCTTGACCTGGGGCAGCATGTGCTCATTGACATACTGCTGTCGTTTGCTCTGGTCAAGCCATAGGGGATTGAACCATTCGTACAGCGAGAAATAATAACCCATTCTGATCCCACGTTTGCGAACGGCGACTGTCAGGTCGCCAAGGATATCGCGTTTGGGGCCTGTTTCGACTGCGTTCCAGGGACGCCCCCATGTCTTGCTGGCCTGTTCATTGGGCCACAAGCAAAATCCCTCATGATGCTTGCTGGTTAACACAATATATTTTGCCCCACTGCGATAAAAAATATCGGCCCATTGGTCGGGATCGTACATCTCACACGTAAACATCTTGGCAAAGTCTTTATAGGCAAAATCAGAACCATAGTATTCTTTGTGGAACGTACTCCATTCATTGTCTTGCAGATTTTGCTTATCATCAAATGTTCGTCGCCAGTACCACTCGGCATATTGACCTTTAGGTCCCCATGCAGGCACCGAGTAAACTCCCCAATGGATGAAAATTCCGAATTTGGCGTCATCGAACCATTTTGGTGTGGGACGTTTATCAAGCGAATCCCATTTTACCTCGTACTTTTGTTGTATAGTCCCTTCAACAGTCCTGGCGATTTCTGAGGCTGCTCCTCCAACTGTTTTGGCAACTTCCGAAGCCATCTGTTCAACGGTTTTGACAGTTTCCGTAGTCACATCCTCCACTGCCTTGGCTGTTCCTGCAACTGGATCAAATTGCGCCTCAACGGGTTTGACTTTTGTGGCGGCCTCTTTGACTTTTTGCTCTTCACTCGCGCAACCGTGGAAAAGAACGAATCCAATAGTAACAAATGCTGCCAGATAAAGGATGAAAAAGTCAGTTTTTTTCATGGTTTATTCTCCTCAAACGTTCCTCTGAAGTGCTTATTGCTCAAAGCCGATGAACTTGAAGACGAAGGCATGCTCACAGGCCAGATCATCAATAGCCACATCCGAGACATCGATACAGACTTTTCCGTCTCGATAGCTCCAAGGCAACGTTCCTTCCGTACCGAGCAATTCCACTTTGGTTGTCGCTGTGGGAGCGGATGGCGCTACGACGTCAACGACAAAGCAATCGTTTTCCGGCCAGCCCAGACTAACGGCGTAAACGATATCCCCTTTACAGGTGTAACAGGCGACATTTCCTTTGCTGCTATAGACGGCTTTCAGGCCAATACCTTCAGTAACATTAGTATCTGTAAAGAGGCAACGGGTTGGCACGATTTCCTTACTTTGACTGGGACTTGACCAACACAATTGAATGTGAGCATTACGGTCCTCTTCCACAAGTCGTACCCGAATCGGTATCTTCTTTCCGGCTTCCAGTATGACTTTGGCGGTTCCTGTGCCGCCCCATTTGCGATATTCCTGCAGATCATCGATGATAAGTTTATTATCAATCCAGAGTCCCCCCCGGGTATCGGCAGTCAGTTCAAAGGTATATTCTTCCGAATAAGCGGGCTGTATCCAGCCTGTCCATTCTGTCGTGAAAAAATCCCCGGAGATTTTTTCATCCGGAGAACCGCGATGCCAGTCAAAATCAATCCTGGGATCGATACGTTCCACGACAAACGTTTTTTCGATGCCGTTAATCTTCCATGGTCGAGTTCCATAAATAGCCTGGCCGTTGACAGCGAGCCAGTCGCCGATATCGATGAGTCGCTGCTGCATAATCACTGGAATACGACCGTCACCGGTAGGGCCGATATCCAGAAGCAGACATCCACCCTTGCTGACCAGTTCAACCAATGTATGAATAATCGATTTTGTAGAGCGATACTCGTCGGTAGTTTCGTTTCGATTATACCCGAAAGAATGTCCCATTCCGCGACACTCTTCCCACGGATGTCCCCCTTCGACACCACTACCGTATTCTGTGGTGTAATACCCACCATGGACATGACGGCATTCGTTTCCCCAGCGGTCGTTGACGGCCACGAATTCTTTGACGGGAGATTCGTTGTAAAGCCAAGCCAGGAATTGCTCGCTCTCCCAAGTACTGCTGGGATGGTCCCATTCCCCATCTGTCCATAAAACATGGGGTTTATATGTGTTAATTAAATCTACCATTTGTGGGAGCATATGCTGATCGACATATTTGTTTACATCTTGATTGTACAGAGGATTGTACCATTCGTAGAGGGAATAGTAGAAACCCATCTTCAATTCCGGTCGTTTGTTGACTGCAGCGGTCAGTTCTCCCAGCAGATCCCGACCAGGTGCGGTATCCACGGCATTCCAGGGCCGGCCCCAGGTCTTATTGGCTTCTTTGCTGGGCCACAGACAATAGCCATCATGGTGTTTACTGGTTAATACAATATATCGGGCCCCACTACGGACAAACAGGTCGGCCCACTGATCCGGATCGAACAGGAGCGGTTTAAAAAGGTCGGCGAACTGGGAGTACTGAAAATCCGACCCATAAACACGATTGTGAAATTGTTCGGTGGGGGAGTCTTCTTTCTTAAGGCTGTTCCAATACCATTCGGCATATTTGGTCTTTTCTCCCCAGGCAGGCACTGAATAGACGCCCCAGTGAATAAAGATGCCGAATTTTGCATCTTGAAACCATGGTGGGGTAGGACGTTTATCCAGCGATTCCCATTTGGCCTCATATGGACCGTTGGCAACCGCCAGGCTTGCACCCAACAGAACCAGACTCCCGATCCAGTTTGCCTTTCCCATTCCGTGTTTCATGGCCTCTCCTTTCCAGCCTGTATCGACAGTGGTTCGTTATGATTGCAGCCGTTCTATTGGTCGGGTTCGGAAGCGAATGGGATAATCCCGATGCTGCCTTCCATTTCGGATTGAATTCGTCCGGTTGTCAGGTCATATTCGATTCCCGAAACCATGGCTCCATTTACCAGGCACGGATCTTCTGGTCGACAGGAGACCGTCATCAAAGACGTGACGGTATCGTAATGGAGCGATTCGGTACCCATAAAAATGTTCCCGTCTTCTTCATAATAAAATACGTCCCCTCTTGCATCAAGGAAGCTCAATTCATTACGGCCTTCCGGAGTTTCCGCATAGGCAGCTTCAATATACGGTGCTGCCGCCCACAGCCGTTTTCCGAATTGTCCGTTTTCAATAGGTTGATAGGCCACATGCACTGTATCGCCGCCACCATCGGCGACGATTCGATTGGCGCTCATATACCATCGCAGAGATTGGTAACCCTGCATGACGCCGTAGCACGGCCCACGCAAATCAACGCCTTTTCGGCGGTCCTGTGATGCCAGGGGAGGCACGTTGCCGTTGTCCAGCTCAATTTTACCCGGTCCGATTGCTTCAATGATTTCTCCTTCGGCAAAATAATTCAAGTGTTCACAGAGTAACCGAACATGGCTGATAGTTTTGCCTTCCTCGCTTCGGACGGAATCGATGTTAACATTGCCTCCCTGTAAAGTAACCTGCTTGATCTGCATCTGTGATTGGATCGTCTCATTCTCAAATAACTGTACGATAAGTTGATCCCCCTCGAAAACACTTTTTTGTGTATATTGTGGTATAATCATCTCATGCACACCCACAACATTTCCAAAGAATGTAATCTGATTTGTCGCAGCGATATATTCTGTTTTCCGGGTTGCAGTAATCACTGCAGGGATCGGCTCAGCACCGGGGCGGTTCGGGTCGGGAGGATCCACATAAAAGGTAAATTCAATCGGTCCCTGTGCTACGGCATTGCCGGTGGATACATCGTACAGCATATTTCTGCCGATAAAACGGGCGGGTTTATCGGCGGCAGTCACGGAGCCATTCGAAGAAGATACGAGCGTGGCAGTGCCTTCAGTCTGCACTTTATTGATCCGGGATTGTCCTTGTTCATCCGTCACAAAAAAGAGCCGGGCCTTCTGGGAAAGCAACATGCCTTGTGAAGAGGCAAATTGCACGGTTCCCTGCAAATCGGCATCCAGAGGCGAATTGGTCCGATCAAAATGAAACCGGGCTGCGTCTGCACGAAGGGTAGATTCACTATCGGAGGCTATTTTGGCCTTGATACCCCCCGTAAGATTAGCTGACTTGAGAATCAGTTCCTGTGTAGGTTCTTTGGGATTTATCTCGGCAAACAACAAGTGCATCATTCCATTAAAAACAAGTTCTGTGGAGCGATTTGTTTCATTCGTTGTCTCATCGGTATTGTGAAGAACCAATCGGCCCGGCCCGGTTATATTGGCCCGGCAGCCAAGACGGTCATAATGAATTAGCCCGGGTGTAAACAATTGTCCCTTGTCCTGGCCGAAATTCAGTACAGTTTCTTCCGGCCAGCCTCCTTGGCTAATCATTAAATTCTGTGTATCGACCTCATACTGCAGTTGACCACATTGCGCCAGCGTATTCATCTGTTGCGTATGGATTTGATTGGCTTGCTCGATATGAAGCGGCATACCCGCCATTTGAATGAGCTGCTTGCTTTTCGAAGTAATGACTTCATTAAAAAATTCCATTGGGCGAATAAGCACCTCGCCGTCACATTGAATTACCACATCGGTTTCGTCATTATCCTGCACTTGCGGTGGAGTAAATGTGTCACCGGCATCTTCCGGGATGGCGGAAGCCACTGTCGAACCGGGAATCGTTGTGTCGGCTTGTATTTGACTTATATCCGTCCCCTCTTTGGAGGAAGGCGTTTTTTGAACAGCAGGTTCTGATGTCGTTTTTGTCGCTCGACTGGACCAGAGAATATTGGTTACATTGACCTGATCGCCTCCGCTCAGTTTTAGCTTGCGTCCATACCAGATTACCACATTTTTCCTCAACCTGCAGAAATAGTATTCCGGTGTTTCTTCCTGAGTGGCTTGTACATCGCCGGAAGCTGTTGTTGTTTTTCCGACATCCGCCACAGTACTTGATTCTGGCGATGATTTCTCGATAGAAGGTTGTTCTGTTTTGTATTCTCCCGGCAGGCTTTTTGCCTGCTTTGTCTGTTGTTGCTCCACCAGATCTCGTACACGCATATGATCCAAGTCGGCTATTCGTAACAATTCAATTCTTGCTTTACCTGCATTGTAAATCAGCTCCATTCCCGTGCCGGCCAGTTCCGCCTCGCTGCTGATCAAACGAACGGGACCGGCCGTTGAAAACAGGGAGCGTTCCGAGCTATAGCTCAAATCATCCATATAGATCACACATTCAACCGGATCTTCAGGGTTGAGCGATTTGAGATAAATCCGCACGTTTTCAGATAACTCTGCATCTCGAGGCGTATAGTTGCCCTCCACCTTTTCCACCAACACAGTTCCTTTATCCGATGTGATCCGACAGAAGAAGTTATCCTCATAAATATTCATGTACGGCTCGGAAAGACGCCAGCGCATGGTATCCTCATTCGGATTCAGCAGGCGATAAAATCCGAACATCCGTTTGAGTTTCTTAGTGAGTGGATCTCGAACTGTAAACTTGGCCATTTCCGTCGGGCCGGGGCGAACTTGCCCCATTTCCGGTCGCGTCCGGCCCATTTCCGGAGGGGCAATCGTTTGTCCTGAATCCGTTTTCGGATGCTCAATGGATGGAGTCTGCGACCAGTAATTATAGGCAGCAAACAACAATAGGACGGCGATCAGGGCCGTCACGCCAATTGCAATCCTTCGTAACGCTGTCATCGTTTTATCCCGTCCGTTAAACAAGGTATGGATCCATCAGTTCCTGCCATCGATCGCTCCGTTTTAGAATGTATTCGATCACTTCACGGACCGCCCCCCGGCCCCCATTTAATTGTGTTACATAGTCAGCTGCATCTTTCACTTCATTCACGGCGTTGGCTACCGCTACGCCGAAACCAGCGCGCCGTATCAGAGGAATATCCAGCAAATCGTCACCGATATAAGCCACTTGCTCCTGGCGAAGGCACAACTCGGACAAAAGTGACTCGAAGGTCGGGAGTTTCTTCTTGCGTCCCTGCAAAACATGTTGAATTCCCAATTGCTCCGCTCGAAGATCGGTTACTTTCGCCTCCCGACCACTGATAATAGCCACTTCCAGACCCGCTCTTTGCCACATCTTGATCCCGTGTCCATCCTGTACATGAAACCGCTTGCTTTCGGAACCATCGGCATGGAGAAAAATGCTCCCATCAGTCAGAACGCCATCCAAATCAAGAATTAAAAGCCTGATTTGAAAAAAATCTATGGATTCAAGGTTTCTGTGCATGACTTATCCCACAATTTTGATTGCCACGATGTCTTGTACGTCAATCATGCCTACCGGTCGGTCCTTGCCGTCTACTACAGGAAGTTCGTCGATTCGATATTTATGGAAAATTGCCATCGCTTCAGCCGCCAGTGTTTCTTCTGTGACGCGTTTACATTGGGCGGTCATGATTTGAACGGTTTTCACTTCCATGACTTGCGGTCCATACCGATTGAGGGCCCGACGCAGATCCGCATCGGTAATAATTCCAGACAGTTTTCCCTGCTCATCCACGATCATAACGGCGCCGCGGCGTTTAAGATTTTCGGTCTTGTCTAGCATTTGCTGTACCGTATCCTTTGTTGTGGCTAATGGCAACAGTTCCCCCGACTGGAACATCATCGATTGGCCCACGGTGATCAGGCTGGCTCCAAGTGCCCCCCCCGGATGAAATCGGGCATAATCCTCAGGTCCGAATTTCCGGGCTTTCATTACTGTCAAAGCCAGGGCGTCACCCAGTGCCAGCATACAGGTTGTAGATACACTCGGGGCAATCCCAAGAGGGCAGGCTTCCACCACCCTGCCGATGTCCAACACCACATCACTGTATCTGGCCAGGCGGGATTGGGGATTGCCGGTCATGGCGATCAGCTTGATTTGTCGCTGCTTTATGGGACCGATGAGGCGGATAATCTCATCGCTTTCACCGCTATGGCTCAATGCCAATAGAATGTCATTTTCCTGGATTCGTCCCAAGTCACCGTGAACAGCTTCCGCAGGATGTAGAAAATGGCTTGGTGTTCCTGTTGAAGCCAGCGTTCCGCTGATCTTGGCCCCAATAATCCCCGCCTTGCCAATGCCGGTCACAATGGTCGAGCCGGTATTTTCATAAAGCATTGCGACCGCAGAAGAGAAATTCTCATCTAAGCGGTCACTCAAAGCATGAATTGCTTCAGCTTCACTGACAATCACCTGTCTTGCAAAATCCAGATCAAAGTTCTGTCTGGTTTGATTACTCATGTTAAAAACTTTCTTTCGTTCGAATTTTGCTGTAATGCGCAAACTATCTCATCCTATTCTAAGGAGCACATTCAGATGTAGTATGCAGAATTCTCCGGCTTCCGTCAACCGGCAAACGGTTTGAAACCTCACAGTTTGATCAGGCTGCCTCGCTTGTTGTAGCAAACCAGCTCCCAGTTATGGGCAATTTTATTCTGGTCCGCCCGAATTTCAATGCTCTTGTCCGATTGCACTTCCAAGGAAGCTAATAAAGCACGTCGTTTATTCTGCAGAAAATCCGCCACGGGGGGGGCCACTGTAATTTCCACCTGTTTCACATCGTTTCGAGCCGCTGCAACATTGAGCAGGCGTATGATCTCAATAGATTGGCTTTCCATGCTCTTAATTACACCGGAGCCTCCGCAGTGCGGACATTCCAAATATGTGCTGGATTGCAAACTGGGTCCGACACGCTGACGAGTCAGTTCGATCAGGCCAAAGGCGCTCATACGTAAAGCTCTCGATCGGGCCCGATCCTTGCGTAGTTCATCTCGAAAGACTTTTTCCACTTCGCGTCGATTTTTTACCTCACGCATATCGATAAAATCGCAAATAATCAATCCCCCAAGATCGCGAAGCTTGAGTTGCCGAACGATCTCTTTGGCGGCTTCGAGGTTAATTTTCAAGGCGGTCTGTTCGGCATTGTCCTGCTTACGATATCGTCCACTATTGACATCGATCGCCACCAGCGCTTCGGTTGGCTCAATGACCAGGGAACCTCCGCTTTTCAGGGCGACGTGACTGCCTTGGATTTTTTCGATTTCCTCTTCAATTTTGTATTTATGAAACAGTGGCGTTTTGCCGTCATAGTGAGTCGCTCGACGTTTAAGTCTTGGCTGTACAATACCCAGAAAATCACGAATACGTTTGGTCACCTGCTCGCTGTCACAAACGATCTTACGAATCTTTGTGCTGAACACATCCCGCACGGTACGGATCACCAGGTCGGACTCCTGGTAGATTTCACACGGCGCGGCCGTCTTGTCCAGCCGTTTACGGATGGCGCTCCATAGCCGTTTCAGATATGCCGCATCGTTTTGCAATTCTCGTTTTGTTGCGCCTTGTGCCGCTGTACGAATAATCAGACCGCAATTTTCCGGTACATCGAAATCATCCATCATCTCGCGCAGACGTTTTCGTTCTTCCTCATCCTCAATTTTCTGAGAAACGCCCATCTTGGCCATCCAGGGCATGAGTACCAGATACTTGCCCGGGAGAGAAATATAGGTTGTCAGGGTCGGGCCCTTGGTATTGATACCCTCTTTTGTTACCTGAACGATGATGTCCTGGCCTTTGGATAAAACCTTTTGGATTTGCGGACGCTGGTTGACACTTTTTCGTCGTCCAATTTTCTCGGCGGTTTCCTTTTTTCCGCGAAAATACCTCGGATGCAGGTCGCTGATATGTAAAAAGCCGTTTTTATTCAATCCGAAATCGACGAATGCCGCTTGTATTCCCGGCTCGATATTGACAACCTTCCCTTTATAAATATTGCCGACATGGCTTACCAAGCTGGCACGTTCAATATACAATTCTTCCAGAGAACCATTTTCGACCACAGCAACGCGGCATTCCTGATCCTCGGACACATTGACCAACATTTCTTGTGACATATTTTACCGTAACAATTTCAAATTTATTTACGAATCCATTCTACACGTTTACGAAGAATAGGGCAGGCCAGGTCGGTTGGGGTCAATTTCAAGAGGTTCAACAATTCATCCAGACGAATAGTGCCTTCCGGGCTGATTCGACACTGGGCGACCACCTGTTCATTTCGCCATGTAACCGATTTCAGAAATCGAGCCATGTTTCGAGATTGCTGCTGCCCGTTTTTTCTTTGTCGCATAATGAAAATCGGTTCGTTATCCTGTAATTTTTTATCCAGCTTTTGAATACTGCATTGGGTCCGATGAAATGCCTTCCGACTATCCAGAGAAATGACATAATCGGCTTCTACGGCTTCGAAGGCAGTCCGATCCGGAAACAATTCGGCATGATACAATTCGCAATCCATGGGAGTCTGGATACGAAGAATATTTAAAAGTGAATTGGCGGAGCGAGTTTGCGGATCGGATATCTGGACGCTCACCAGTTCATCGTCGGATGCCAGACCTACAGAACGAGGCAAGGGCAGACTCATTCGGGGATGAGGATTAAAACCCTGGCTATAACAGATCGGTACGCAAGCTCGGATCAGTACCCGCTGTAACATGGAAGCAGTTTCCAGATGACTTAGCCATACTAGCCGACCGCTGATGCGAAAACGAACCACTAGTGTGTTCGTTCTCTGGTTTGGATTGAAACATGTATTATTCATGTTAAAATGCTTCCGGCATGATTTTCATCGCGGCGTCGCGCACATAATTTTTTATTTGTCTGGGAGCATCCATTGTCGCTACCTTGCGAGCCAGATGATTGCACTCTTTGGTGCTTACTGAACGGATAATCTGCTTGACTTCCGGGATCATAGGCGGCGCCAGCGACAGCGTACGAATTCCCATACCTAGCAATAACATAATATACTCAGGTTCTGAGGCGATCTCACCACAGACACTCAAACCAATTTTGGCTTTATTGGCGTCATGGATCACACTGCGGATCAAGCTGAGTATGGCCGGATCGGCAAACGCGTACAAGGAGGAGACATGTTCATTGCCCCGATCCACTGCGAGCGTATACTGGATTAGATCATTGGTTCCGATACTGAAAAAATCACTGTCTATCGCCAGTAAAGACGATGTCAGTGCAGCGCTGGGTGTTTCTATCATGATCCCGACCTGGATCATGGGATTATATGGTGCCGCATACTCGTCCAGGTCTTCCATAACATCCCGAAGAATCATTCGTGCTTGGCGCAACTCCTGCAAATTGGTAATTAGGGGAAACATAATTCGGACGTCACCCAGCACGGACGCCCGAAGAATCGCTCGCAGTTGGGTTTTAAACAGGGACAGATGTTCAAGGCAATATCGAATCGAGCGCAAACCCAACACCGGATTGGCTTCCGGGGGATGACCCTGCGTGGTCGGCAACTTATCGGCGCCCAGATCCATTGTCCGAATTACCACAGGTTTTCCCTGAAAGGCCCGAACGGTTTCAGCGTACGCTTCGTAATGATCCTGTTCGGTAGGTTCTGAGCCGCTGTAGAGATAAAGAAATTCCGTACGATACAATCCAATTCCGTCACCGCCTTTGTTTTTGACAAGAACCGCTTCATCTGGAAATTCTATATTGCCCAATAACGTGATACGCACTCCGTCCCGGGTTTCAGCCGGTTTGTCGCGCAGAGAACCCAGCCGGGTTTCGAATTTGTGTAGACTCTCGGCATATTCGCGATATTCTTCAATGGTTGCCTCATCCGGATCAATCACAACCACACCGCGATTACCGTCAATAATCACTTTGCTGGAAGCGGTTACCTGAGCGGTAATATCCTCCATCGCTACCACAGCCGGTATTCCTAGGGAACGGGCTAGGATGGCCGTATGGCTTGTTCGTCCTCCCGCTTCTGTTGCAAATCCCCTGACATACGTTTTGTTAAAACCGGCTGTCTGGGTTGGAGTCAGGTTATGAGCAATGACGACGACTTCCTCGCTGAGATGGTCCACACTTTCCGTTACATTTCCTAGGAGTTCGGTAAGCAGACGTTTCTGGATGTCGTAAATGTCGGCGGCTCGTTCGCTAATATAAAGATCTTCTACAGAAGAAAGATGAACTGCAATCTCATGAAGGATTGTCGAGACGGCGAATTCGGCTGTAACCATTTCCTGTTGAATAACGTCGATGATACGTTTACGGAAGCTCTCATCTTGTAAAAAACGTCGATGAACCGCGAAAATATCCTTGAGAGAGCTTTCATCTACACTCTGACGACTTTCGAGTACAGATAACTGATGTACTGCTCCGCTGAACGCTTCATCTACACGATGTACCTCATCGGCTACCTGGGATGGTAAAATGGCACGTCGTGGGATGCGATAGTCTTTGCTGTCAATCACTATCGCTCGTGCAAAAGCAATTCCCGGTGATACGGCGATTCCCTTGCGTATCTCCATGGACGTTCTATCCATCCTCTCTTATATCACCTGTCGCCTTGGCTGCTTTTCCGAACAAATCGCGTTCTACCAGGGTTTGCAGCGCTTCGACAGCCTGTTTGGCATCCTGTCCTTCTGCCCGTATGGTCAAAGTAGAACCGCAGGTAGCGGCCAGCATTGTCATTTGCATGATACTTTTTGCGTCCACGGTAGTTTCTCCATTGCTGACATGAATATCCGACTCAAAGGTGCTGGCCAAGTCAACAAATTGCATTGCTGGACGCATGTGCAGCCCGTCGGCATTTTTAATCTGCACCTTCAATTCATGCATTCGTTCAGCCAATCACGTCTACTCCCTGACGACGAGCTATATCCTCTTCGATCGACAACCGACCTATTGTGGTAAGACATCATTGTTATTATCCGCCAATCCCATCATCAGCGTCGAGGATCGTTTCTTGAATCTGATCGATTGTCTGGGAATGCCGTAAAAACCGTCGAAAATCCTCCTTGTTCAGGTTTTCGAAAATGGTTTCCATGGCTTGAAGATGTTTGTCGGCATTGTTCGTTGGACTTAACAACAGAATGATGGAAAAAACCGGTTGTTTATCCAAGGAGACAAAATCAATTCCTGTTTCAGAACGCCCTACCGCCGCCACAAGTTCCTGGATGGACGAATGTTTAACATGAGGTACGGCGACGCCTTTGCCGATTCCCGTACTGGCTTCATTTTCCCGTTTGATCACAGCTTTGACAATATCCTTGGATTGCGCTTTGCCAAGTCGACCTGCATGCTGCAGAGCTTCCACTAGTTCGGCAATCGCCTCATCTCGTGTTGACGCTTTTAATTGAGGAAGCAGTGCATCAAAACAAACAATATCAGCAAGTTTCATACGGTCTCCTTCCAGAGCGAATCAGATCCGACAGGACCGCCTGTCTCATGAAAATCCGGCCAGGTCTGATCCGGATCGCTAGGCAACATCTTCCTTGCGATCTTCTTCGGTTACCAGGCCTAACTCCGATCCCTCACTGGTGCTTAGGTGTTTATTGTTTCGTTGTTTTTCCTTTTTTCGTCGAAGCTGGCGTTCCATTTTATGAGCCGCCAGATCGATACAGGCATATAAGTCTTCCCCGGTTTCCTTCGCGACGAAAAAGACACTGTGTTCCCCGCGGGCAATGATTTCTACGGAGGGATTTCCCCCTTCGCTACCCTCAATGACCACTTCAACCTGACTAAGCCCGTCGTAATAACGGGGAAATTTTTCTACTTTATCCATGGCATGGACACGGATCGCATCAGTGATTTCCACATGTTTACCGGTGATCGTAAAAAGCATCGGTCACTCCCTTCGCAAATACGATATTATCATCCCTAATTATTCATTCCCCGGATTCCTTGTTCGTCAGAGCCTGAAACGCCTCGTGCTGGGCCGGCGTAATGACTCCGCCACTAATTGTAAATCGCAGCGCCTCTTCGATCGTCATATCCAATTCAATCGTATCTTCCTTTGGAGTCATAATCACATATCCCGTAAAGGGTGTGGGCGATGTGGGGACAAACACTGTGAGAAAATCTTTTTCCACCGAGTCTATAATTCTCTTTAAGCCGGATCCGGTCACCAATCCGACCGACCAGGTTCCTTTTCGGGGATATTGCAGGGCTACGACTTTGGTAAACGAGATCTGACGGTTGGCCAATAGAAAATCGGTGATTTGTTTGATATAAGGATAGACTTTCTTTATCAATGGGGCTCGCATTAATGCCTTTTCGAAGAAATGATACAAGGTACGGCCCATCACACTGGCGACAAAAGCGCCGATAAAGCATACTCCAATGATCGCCAGGAATAAACCGGCCATTTTTCCCTTGCCATACACCCAGAAATCGACCAGAAATTTCTCCGACCATCGGTCTGTATTCCATAAAATCAATTTTACCAAAGCCAGATTGATATAGACACTTATTTTGTCTTGTATAAAGATATAAGATTGAACGAATATCCAAATAGTGACAATTGTGGGCAGAAGAGCAGCCAACCCCCGCAAAAAATAGATCCTGAAATTTCTCAAAGCCTGCATAACTGCGTACCACAGTCTCCTAGGCTGTAAATTTCTCTAAATCACGCTCCAGCGTGCTTCTTTCTCGATTTTCCAAAACTCTAACCATGGAAATTATCCCAAATTGTCATCGGAGTCAACAAAAAACTCCTGCCGTTCAGATGCATTCGGCAGATGCCCCCCTGTAATGTGTACACCGATTCCCGGCAATGAACCCAATAAAAGTACAAATCGCTGACAAATAGCCAGAGCGGCGGCAGATCCTGTATCAATACCCCCGACATGGGCAAACAGCCAGACCAGTCCTCCTTCCAGCACACCGGCGCCTCCAATGCTGATAGGAATTGCACCGAGGACCCAACTGATTGGTAAAAAGACGAAATAATAGCGGATCGCCAAGTCAATTCCCATGGAAGAACCTACTAGAAACATGCCTACTATTGAAAGACTCTGGCAAAATACTGTAAGTCCGGATGCAAGAAAGACATATCCTGGATGATGGGCATAGACTATCAGAGCGGCTCGAAAGCGGCGTATACGTAATATAAAATGAGATACGATTTGCCTGGCTCGCTGCCGTGTCCGAGGCCATACTATGAGACCTGTCAGGCCAAGACATACAAAACCGAGCACGAGAATCCCCAATGGCCAAAAACGAAAAAATGCCATCCGTAATTGTGGGCTGATTTCCAAAGAAACACCGTTTTCGGATTGTTCGGGAAAATAATGCCAACTTCCCAGAGCAATCAAAACCAGAACTCCTAATCCCAGAATCCTGTCAACCAGCACGCTGGTCACGGCCTCCAATCGCCTGAGAGTATGTTGCGCAACATACCACATTCGAAGAAAATCCCCCCCCACGGAGCCAACAAGAACATTGTTATAAAACATGCCAAGGAAGGTAATACGGATACAGGCCCCCAATGAAACCTGCGTTTTTTGGGCTCGCAGGAGAAAATACCAGCGTACTCCAATCAATACTCCGGCCAACATGAATAACAATATGGCGGCAGCGAGAGACAGAAAATCCAGACGCCGGAAAGCATCGGCTACACCCTCCCAATGATGCACAACCCATAAAACAAACAATCCAACTGCCCCTACGGCAATGCAAAGGCGAATTATCCAACCTATATGTCTGCTCTTTTTGGTTTTATTTTCTATCAATCCCATTGCCTCGTATAGGATCTTTTTCTCAGATCATAGCTTGTAAGCTTCCCTCTGACAATATATTATCGTCCGACAATATGTTATCGGGGTATTCAATAAAAGAACTTGATGATAGAAAACGGGAGTATTTTTGTGGGAGCAGCAAAAGAAATTGAACAGGGTAAGCAATTTAAGCCCAAGTTTGACAAAGATGGCTTGATTACGGCTATCAGCCAGGATGCCGAATCCGGTCAGATTCTTATGGTTGCCTATATGAATGACCAGGCCTTGCAGTTAACATTGGAAACTGGAAATGCCGTTTTTTATAGCCGGTCCCGGAAGAAACTCTGGAAAAAGGGGGAACAATCCGGACACATTCAAAAAATCCGCCAGATTCTGGTCGATTGTGATCAGGACTGTTTAATCCTGAAAGTACAGGTTGATCAGGGGCAATGTCATGTGGGGTATCAATCCTGTTTCTACCGGGCTGTATCAAACGGGACAATGGATCGATTGGAGTTTATTGCTGAACCGGTATACGATCCGGGAAAGGCCTACGGAAAATAATTTCCCCTGCTCCTTATCCCCGGTATTTTCTTCTACAAGACAGCGGGCTTTCCTCTTGACCTTGTAGTTGTGATTTCTGTATAGTTGCGCATCAATAAACCATTATTTACAGGAATAAATAACGAGGGTTAACAGGGTAGTAATGAGGTAGGCGATATGAACGAAAAACCGGTTCGAGTTGGATTGGTTGGCTTTGGTACTGTCGGTAGCGGTGTGGCCAGACTGTTTCTTGAAAATGGAGACAGCATTCGAGCCCGAACGGGTGTAAATCTGGAATTGGCTTGTGTTGTTGATTTAGATACTACCTCCCCGCGCTCGATCTTATTACCTGAAGGTCTTCTTACTGACGATTTAAGCCGGTTACTCAATGATAATTCGATCCCTATTGCAATCGAGCTTATCGGAGGTACGACTGCTGCCAAGGAAGTTCAGCATAAAATGCTTCAGGCTGGCAAACATGTAGTAACAGCAAACAAAGCCCTTCTTGCAGAGCACGGTCCTGAGTTGTTTGTTGCCGCCCGGGCTGTCGGGAAGTGTATTGCTTTTGAAGCAAGCTGCGCCGGTGGAATTCCGATCATTTCCGCGATTCGTTCCGGTCTGGTGGCTAATAATATTTCCGCTCTTTATGGAATCCTCAACGGAACCTGTAATTATATTCTGTCCAATATGACGGCCCGAAACGAGGATTTCCAAACCGCTCTGGACCAGGCAAAGGAAAAAGGGTATGCCGAAGCCGATCCCACACTGGATATCAATGGCTCGGATACGGCCCACAAACTGGCCATTCTAGGCTCACTGGCTTTCGGGTACGAAATTCCTTATGATGCCATTTATGTGGAAGGTATTGAACAGATCAGTGTGGACGATATACGATGCGGATTGGAGATGGGATATGTAATCAAATTGCTCGCGATCGGCGTCAAGGAGGACCACAAAATCTCGCTCCGTGTGCATCCGTGTTTTATCCACGAGGATTCTCTATTGGCGCAGGTTAACGGTCCCTTTAACGCGATCAGTATTTTTGGACATGCTGTAGGAAATACGATCTATTATGGCAGGGGAGCAGGTATGATGCCAACCGCTTCGGCCGTCGTTGCAGATGTTGTCGAAATCGTGTTGGGTAACAGCCTTAAAATTTTTAATAATCTTGCCCTCAGGCCTGTCGAACAGGCAAGAGATGCTATCGAGGATATCGGTAACATTATCAGCCGCTTTTACATTCGCGTGATGGCCAAGGACCAGCCTGGAGTCGTGGCCACCTATGGTAAAATACTGGGAGACCACAATATCAGCATCTCCGGCGCTTTGCAGCACGAGGGAAAAGGACCGTATAATACGGTCCCGGTAATTATCACTACGCATCCAACCCGGCAGGCCAATATGACGGCCGCTCTCGAAGCGTTACAAAGAACCGATGTGGTTAGTGGTGAACCGGTTTGTATTCGCATTATGGATATTCCGGAGGATCAGGATTGACCACAAAATACGCGATAATCGTTCCGGATGGAGCTGCTGACGAACCCCTGGAAGTTTTCAGCAACCAGACTCCTTTACAAGCCGCCAAAACTCCCAATATGGATCGGATCAGCACCTCCGGCCAGCAGGGTGTTGTATATACCATTCCCAAGGGTATGCCGGCCGGCAGCGATGTAGCTCAGATGTGCCTTCTAGGCTATGATCCCCGTCGCTATTACACCGGGCGTGCGCCCCTGGAAGCGGCTGCCAAAGGGATTCATCTTGGTCCGGAGGATTGGGTTTTTCGGTGTAATATGGTTACCTATGCCGACGGGTGTATGGCCGACCATAGCGCCGGTCATATTTCCACGGATGAAGCTTCTCGCCTGCTTGCTGATCTGGCGACGGATGTCCATAAGGAAAACATCCAGTTTCATACCGGTGTCAGCTACCGGCATTTGTGTGTATTCAATGGTGTAGATTTTAGCAAAGTAAAAACTGAACCCCCGCATGATCATATTGATGAGAAAGTTTCACGCATTCTCCCCAAGGGGAAGAATTCCAATCTATTGCGAGAAATTATGGCTCGTTCGGAAGAACTCTTCTCGAAACATGACATTAACCGCGTTCGAAGAGACCTCGGTGAAAATCCTGTTTCCAGCGTATGGCTCTGGGGCCAGGGGCAAAGGGCGTTGTTGGATGGATTCCGAAAGAAATACGGCAAAATCGGCGCTGCCATTACCGCTGTGGATCTGGTTCGCGGAATAGCGAGGCTTTTGCATTTCGATATCATTGAAGTAGACGGGGCTACTGGCTTTGCCAACACCAACTATCATGGAAAGGGGCAGGCTGCGATCCAGGCCTTGGAAGATCATGACTTGGTTTTTGTACACATTGAAGCCCCGGATGAGGCCGGTCATGCGGGAAACGCCGAACAGAAGAAGTATTCGATAGAGCAGATCGACAAATATATTGTCGGACCGGTCTATGAAGCACTAAAACAATATGACCAATACCGTATACTAGTTCTTCCTGATCATCCTACCCCGATTGAGATTCGCGGTCATACCCCGGACCCAGTGCCGTTTGCCATGGCCGGGACCAATGTTCATGGAGTACTTCATAAGCCTTTCTGCGAGGAAAACGCCTTTGAAGCCGGCTTTCGGGTGGAACAAGGTCACGAATTAATGGAATACTTCCTCAAAATATGATAGAGTTCCCATGAATTTACATGTTTGGCACCGAAAGCTTTTTTATTGAAACCTGATCCATACGGGTATATAATATATTCAGTTTTGGTGATAGTGATATTTCGGCGAGAGGATTTTGAAATGCCGGGTGAGATTCTATCAGTAACACCAGGATGCACTACATGGAAGGAGGCTTATCCGCTTTCAACTGTCTTTTCATTTCTTGAAAAAGCTGTTTACTATTGGTCTTCTTTTTGTAGTTGTCTCAATGAAAAAGAAACCAATAGCTGTTTTATATAAATCTATAAATTCAGGATAGATTGTACAGTTTTCAGGAAAGGAGAGCATGATGAAAGAACGAATGTACTTACCATTTCTTGCGATCCCCGCTTTCGTCACCCTTGTATTTGGCGCTGTCGTTGATGATTTCGAAGGGGGTGTGGGGTCCTGGACGCCGGGCGGTAATGCCACCCTGTCGGCGACTACGACCGGGGCTACCAGCGGCACCGGCGCGATGCAGATTGACGTCTCTGTTGCCGACTGGCAGACTTGTGCCATCATCGATGCAAGAGCATACCATTCCCTGCTTGGCGTGCCTGGAGTAAGCCTCTCCATGGACGTTACAGTATCACCCGGCGAGTTCACCGGAACGTGGATGAATGCAGAAATCGTCATTAACGGGGAAAACGCCGGCTGGAATCCGCTCGGCGGGCTGGATCTGATCCGCGATGGTGAGCCTCATACATACATCTGGACTCCTTCGGCCGATCTGATCCAGACGATTGCAGATACGGAACCCGGGGGCTGGTTTGAACTGTTCATCATCACCAACACGGATGCCGAGACCCGACGTTTCTACGTAGACAACGTCCAGATTCTGGAGGCTACGTCTCCTGTAACCGATTATCCGTTCGGTGAGTTGGTCGGTGACTTTGAAGAGGAAGACCTAGACGGCTGGTTGACCAACGATGCCACCTTCACCCAGAGTGATACCGGGGTAACGCGCGGGGATTGGGCTCTGCAAAGTGATATTGCGGAAGGCGGCTGGCATATCCACGGCAGACTCGATGCCAATCCCTATGGTGAGTTACTTTCCCAGGGCGCACGTATCGTTATGGATATAACCGTCTTTGACGAGGATATGGATGGAACATGGATGAATGCTCAAGCCGTTATCAACGGGGAGAACGCCGGCTGGAATCCGCTTACTGCGCAGGATCTGATCCGCGACGGTTCACCCCATACATACACCTGGATCCTGCCGTCCGATCTGATCGAGACGATTGCAACCGTGGATCCCGGGGGGTGGTTCGAACTGATGATTGTGACGAATAACGATGCCACTTCAACCCGAATCTATGTCGATAACATATGGCTTTATCAACCCCAAACTGCTGAATATCCGGATCCGGTTGATGGAGCGACAAGTGTAGAATACATCCCTCAATTAAGCTGGATCGGCGGTGCTGGGGCCAATCAACATGATGTTTACTTCGGCACGAATCCTGACTCCCTGGCCGATGTCAATAGAGATAACCTGGACCAGTATCCGGATGTTCTTTATGCATTGAAGGAGGACACCCAATTTGAGCCGGGAATTTTGAGTCTTAGCACTCCCTATTATTGGCGTGTGGATGCGGTAGACGCTAATTCCCTTACGGGTGAGATTCTGGATATGCATGTTGGACGTGTCTGGAGCTTCACAGTGGCAGATTATATGGTCATCGATGACTTCGAATCCTATGCGGATCTGACCGAGTTGATGACGGCGTGGATTGATGCGAACAATATTGAGACTGAGATTGCACAGTCTGGCGTTCAATGCATGAAAGTGGTGTATGACAATACGGATTCCCCTTTCATTTCAAAGGCCAGTTATACTTTACCAGATCAGTTAATAGATTGGACTCAGCAGAATCTGGGTTCACTCGATCTCTATTTCCATGGCGATCCCAACAATATTCTTGAAGCGATGTATATTCATTTGGTGGATGGAGACACGAATGAATCCGTCGTGTTCTATGACGGAGCATTGGAAAATCTTACTCTGGAACAGTGGAATTACTGGCAGATACCCCTGCGAAATTTCACCGGAGTCGATTTGAGCAACATCGTAACTATGACTATTGGTTTTGGCGATCCTCTCAATCCTGCTGCGGGTGGTAAGGGTGAAGTTTATTTTGATGACGTCCGTCTTTACCAGGGTCGTTGCTTGCTGGATAAACGTACGGAAACCTTCGCCATGATCGACTTTGCTCCCCTTGGGATTCCGGGCGGCGATTGCTGGGTGAATGACACCGAGATGATGATCATGGTCAATGACTGGCTTTTGAAGGATCAAGTTATGACCACGAGCGAGGCTGATCCAAACGAAATCGGTGGTTTAGTTGCTCATTACAAGCTCAATGAGGGGCAAGGAGATCAAGCTGCATCGGATGCCAATGGCATTGAACCGGGAACGTTATACAATGGTGTCACTTGGATTTCGCCCGGATATGATGGAACCGGCAGTGCGGTTCATGTTAACGGGACGCCAAACAGCCGCATCAATATCGGCACTTGGGATCCGTCCGAGGGCACCGGACAGTTAACTCTTTCCGTATGGATCCGCTGGGCGGGCAACCGAACGGTTGAACATCAGGGCATCATTGGGAAACGCGATGGCTGGGCGGCGACGGATGCCATGCGATGGTTCCTGGAAACCGATCCTCTTGGGCGTTTGGCATTCCGCCAGTATTGGGAAGCGGCTGTCGATATGTATTCTCCTGAAGGTGTATTGGATCCGTTCGTGGGTGAATGGGCCCATGTAGCCGTCACTTTCGACGGTACAACGGCCGTAATATATTTGAATGGAGTTGAAGTCATATCCGGTCCGTTTGCATTGGCCGACAAACCGGATGCCGCCATGGGAATCGGTTGCACACACGGCGCCGAGAATGGAGAGGTCTTTGAAGGCGATATCGATGAAGTCCAGATTTACAATCGGGCTTTGAGTGCTGAAGAAGTTGCTTACCTGGCCGATCTGACGCCTGGAGATGGCCAGCTTCACGTACCTGTTGCGTCGAAGGCTAATCTCTCAAACAATGAGCCGGAGGGCGAACAATCCATCAACCTGGCAGATTTTGCCGTCTTGGCCGAATACTGGCTCAGCGAGCAGATGTATCCGTAATGTTCCGGAATCTAACCTGGCATATACAAAATCAAGAGGCCTTCTTTCGGGAAGGCCTCTTTTTTTCTACCAATATAGGGATTGCTATACAGGGCGTATCGCTGTTATCCAAGTGCTGCCCAATGATTCATCGACAGCGATTATCCTTGGATTCATAAAACCGGTTTCCCGGATTGCTTCCATGAGTTCACCTGAAGAATAGGCTCCCAACATAAGATTAAATAAGGCCGGCACAAGAGGACCGTTTTTATCATTGTCAAGGACGAATTCTTGAACTACCAGTAATGCATCAGGGACCATAGAGTAATAGGCTTTTCCAAGTTTCATAGATGCATTGCTGGATGGTCCGTGTAAGACGTTAGAGAATAGAACAACATCATTTTCGCTTCCGAATTCATTCGTGTGCCAGCTTCCCGCCTGAGTGCGGATACGGTCCTGTAATCCTTCTTGGAGGATTATCTGCTTGGCGATTTCTATCGTTTCGGGCAGATCGAACACGGTTGCTGTCAATTTTGGATATTTCCTGCATGCCAGGATCGAATAGGTGCCGGGTCCGCCTCCAACATCGAACATGTGTTTTCTTCCAGACAAGTCAATGTGATGAAGAAATAAATCACCTCGTCCGGCCATTGTGATATTGTGCATTCCCAGGATGAAATGGCGATGCTGTTCGGGTGTCCATTCGGAACGCCTCGGACCATTTTGAACTGTATCCGGAAGAGTATGCCAGAAATTCCAGACACTTGCCGCATGGGCGATAATGTCTCCCTGATAGAAAGGGCGATCCCGTACCAGGTATAGATCCGCTGTCTTGCTGTTCTCATATCTGTCTTCCTGCCGGTTTAAAAGACCCATTCCGCAACAGGCAATCAGCAGCTTCTCCAGCATGATCGTATCGGTTCCGGTCTTTTCGGCAATTTGTGCTGCCGTCATAGGCTGTGCTTCTAGCAACGAAAAAACACCAAATTCGTTGGCTGCATGCAAAACCCGGGCGGCCCGATAGGCCCATGTCAGTTCTGTCAGATATGCCAACCCTTTGTCCATTGCCGTGCTCCTCGTTATACACTTACATGCAAGTGATAAAGAATCACTATGCCAAGTTGCAATAAAACGATCAAAAAGAAAACGACTCGAAATCGCAGCTTTCGTGTTTTATGCCGAAATACGAATTGCCCTATCGCCGCTCCTGGCGTTCCCCCGGCCAATGCCAGGATATGTAATACAGCCTCTGGTATACGTCCTCGACCTTTTCTGGATTGTCGCTTGTCGTACCCATATGCTCCAAATGTAACGAAACTGACACTGATTAAATAAGCCCAGAGCAGGCCCAGGTTGGTCCAGTACACAAATCCTGTCAGAAGGCTTATCAAGAGGATACCGGCCAGGATCAGAAAAGCACGTTTGGAATGATGGAAATGCATGGATTTACCTGAATCTTCATCCCAACCAAAGAGCTGCGGCTTTGTATATAAAATGAATCCCAAAACCAATCAGAGCCACAGAGCAGATTTGAAGAATGATCTTCTGACTCCGTGGTCCCAACAAGTTGGTTCCATGAAAACTGCCGAATGACAAAATCGTCAACCAGATCAGATCACAGGACCAGTGAACCAAAGAAAATAGAATGAATGCCAACCAGCCAAGTTGCTTGGCCTGTAACGTCAGATTTAATCCGACGGAAGCCCACCATAAGAGAAAGTATGGATTGCTGACGGATAAAATGATCCCTGTCATTGTCGGCCCTGTTGTATACTTGTTTTTTTGTAAAGAATCGACCTTGTTGATCTCGCGCAGCATACCGATTCCCATCCAGATCAAAAAACCCCCGCCAATCAATCCAACCACAATCTTAAACCATTCTGCTTTGAACAATATTCCAAGCCCGAACATGATCAGAAATATCAGGGGAATTTCTATAATCCCATGCCCGATAGAGATCAGCACACCAGCCCAACGATTGCGGGAACCTTGAGCTATTGTTGCCGTGGTTACAGCGCCGGGGGCCATTACTCCGGACAGAGAAATGCCTACGGTTTTAATTAGAAACAGGAACAATTCCATATGCTAGCTACCTATTATTCCCCGATAATTTTGACCAGGACTCTTTTCTTGCGTTTGCCGTCAAATTCCCCGTAGAAAATCTGCTCCCAAGGCCCGAAATCCAGCTTGCCCTCGGTCACGGCTACGACGACTTCCCGCCCCATCACGGAACGTTTCAGATGGGCGTCGGCATTGTCTTCATAACCGTTATGCCGATATTGCGAGTAGGGTTTTTCCGGGGCGAGTTTTTCCAGCCAGACCTCAAAATCCTGATGCAGGCCCGATTCGTTGTCATTAATAAACACACTGGCTGTAATATGCATGGCATTGACCAAGACGAACCCTTCCTGTATGCCGCTTTCGGTTAGACACTGGTCCACATCGGGGGTAATATTGATGAATTCACGACGACTGCGCGTCTGAAACCAAAGTTCTTTACGATAGCTCTTCATGACTCAATTTCCTTTTAATTCAATAAATTTGTATGACAGTGTAGCCTCGATCTGTTTTAGAGAAAAGCAATTTTAAGTATTTTGTGTCGGAGGGAGAAACCTCTTTTCATACGATTGATTTTGCTTATACTGATGTCTAAATGGGCAGTATTAAAACAAACGAGAGGATGAATCATGGACCAGTTCAGCGAGTTTTTTGCCAAGGATACATTTTCCCACCATTGTGGTATCGAGTTGATCGAGTCAGGAGGCGGAGGATCCGTCACTCGAATGACCATCGACCAGAAGCACCTTAACGGTGTAGGAGTCGTACACGGAGGGGCCATTTTCGCCCTGGCGGATGCCGCCTTTGCCGCCGCTTCCAACTCCGAAGGCCGGATCGCTGTCGCCATTAATATCAATATCAGTTATCTCCGCGGTGTTACAGAAGGCATTCTTACGGCTCGCGCTACGGAGATCAATCCCGACAAAAAGATCGGCAGTTATCGTGTCGATGTCACCGATCAGGAGGACCAGATCGTTGCGGTTTTTGAAGGACTGGTCTATCGAAAGAAACAATGAAAGAGTAAATAAGATTTAAGGAAACGGAAAAGATGTTCAGGATTATGCCGAGTTTGGTTTTCATGACCGCTCTGATAGTCGTGGTTTGTCCTGCACAAAACCGAAATGATCTGCTGGCGATTCCCGAGGTTTCCAAAGATCAGGTCATCTGTTTTGCCCTGTATACAACCCAGGATAATGTGCTCAAGCTGACCGCGCAATTCTATCCGTTGGATGCTTACAAGAGCCGGACCACACAACTTGAAGTAAATCAAGGAGGGAAATGGCTTCCAATCGCTCAATCTGACATCATTGAAGACGGCTGGACGGCGACATTTCGTGTGGAAAAATGGGATATGGCCAAAGATATCGAGTATCGGGTAGTATATGACAAGGACGCGATTTATACCGGAATGATCAGACACAATCCGGTAGAAAAGGAACAAATTGTGGTCGCCGCCTTTACGGGCAACAGCATCTACCCTGGCCATGGCGGAGACATTCCTAAAACCGATATTGTCGAGAATATCAAGAAAATCAAGCCGGACCTGCTGTTCTTTTCAGGGGACCAAGTGTACGATCACACCCACCATTATGCCTACTGGCTCAACTTTGGACGGGACTTTGGCGAGATTATCCGCAACATCCCAACAGTTACCATTCCCGACGATCACGATATTGGTCAGGGTAATCTCTGGGGTGAGGAAGGACGAAAATCCAACACCGCCGCGGGTCATGACGGCGGTTATTTCATGCCCGTTGAATATGTTCAGCAGGTGCATCGTGCCCAGACCAGTCACCTGCCCGATCCGTACGATCCTACGCCTGTCCAGCGTGGCATCAGCGTGTATTATACCGACCTAACGATTGGGCAGGTCAGCTTTGCGATTATCGAAGACCGCAAATTCAAGACCGGCCCCGAAGGTGTTGTCCCACAGATGGGGCCACGTCCCGATCATATCAACAATCCTGATTATGACCGCCGGGCAATCGACATCCCTGAAGCCCGGCTGCTGGGTCCGCGTCAGATCAAGTTCCTGCGCGAATGGGGGACTGACTGGCATGATTGCAATATGAAAGCCGTACTGAGTCAGACGATCTTTTGCGGCGGGGCACATGTGCACGGCAAGATAGGGGGACGACTTCTGGCGGATATGGATTCCAATGGTTGGCCACAGTCCGGCCGGGACAGGGCGCTGGCTGAATTTCGCCGCTGTTTTGCCATTCATATTGCAGGTGATCAGCATCTTGCAACGATCTTTCATCATGGCATCAATGACTGGGAGGATGCGTGTTATTCTTTCTGTGTTCCTTCGATTGCCAACCTGTATCTGCGCTGGTGGGATCCACTGGAGCCTGGCCAGAATCGTTTGCCGGGAGCGCCTGAATATACCGGCCGCCACTTTGACGGTTTTGGTAACAAACTTACCTGTTTTGCCGTGGCTAATCCTTCCAGGGAGCCCAATGGTGGCAGTAAGCTGACGACTCGAGCAGCAGGTTTTGGGATTGTCCGTTTCGATACTAAAACGCGTAAAATCATCCTCGAATGCTGGCCTCGTAACGTGGATGTTACCGATCCATCCGCCCATCAGTACCCCGGTTGGCCATATACGCTAGATCAAACCGATAATTATGGGCGAAAACCCATTGCTGCTTTACCCATGTTCCGGATAAAAAGCCCGGCCAATCCCGTTATTCAGATTGTAGATGAGGGATTTGACGAAATCGTCTATACCATCCGAATCAAAGGAAACACCTTTCGCCCCAAGGTCTTTCATAAAGGATATTACACGATTCACGTCGGAGAAGGATCGAGTCGGAAAACTCTGACAGGTATACCTTCGATCAGTATTGATGACAAACAAGTACTTGAAGTCGAACTGTAGAGATATGGGGTGGAAAAAATGTTTTTCCAATGCTCCTTATTACTTCGGTTTCAATCTGCTGAGATCAAAAAGTGATGTGGAATAAAGTCCTTGCATGGTATACAAAGTATTTTGCCATTTGGGTAGTTATCGCCGGCATTCTTGCTTATTTCTATCCGCCTCTTTTTACATGGCTTAAACCGTATAATACGTTTTTTTTTGCACTGACCATGTTTGGCATCGGCGCTGTCCTGGAAGTAGCTGATTTTCGGCGCATTGCCGAGAGGCCGGGAATTGTCGCCATAGGTTCGACGGCCCAGTTTCTGATTATGCCCTTGGGGGCATTTTTTCTGGCCCGCATATTTCGATTGCCGGATATATTGGCCGTGGGTTTAATTATCGCCGGCAGTGCTCCGGGGGCGATGAGCAGCAATGTCATGTGTTATATCGCAAAAGCCGACACGGCCTATTCCGTCTCACTCACCACCGTATCGACATTGCTGTGTCCTGTTCTAACGCCTCTCTTGACCAAAATACTGGCTGGAAAATCGGTCGAAGTTTCCTTCTGGCAACAATTTCTGACTCTCTTATGGACGGTCGTGCTTCCACTGTGGACCGGTTTTGCTGTGCGTCATTTCTGGAAAAATACCATTCAACGGATTCAGGCGGTTTTCCCCGCTTTTTCGGTTACGTTTATCATCCTGATCTGTGCAATGGTCATTGCTCTTAATAAAGCGCTTTTTAATGATAAGACATTACGAAGCATGTTTATGGCGGCTATCTCTGCGGTGATTATACTCAACCTGTATGGAATGGCAGCCGGATATGGAGTGGGTATGCTGTTTCGAATGACTTCATCTCGACGGCGCACTCTCGCCATAGAGATCGGCATGCAAAATGCCGGGCTGGGTGTGATCCTGGCCAGGCAATTTGGCGATGATGCAATGATTGCTCCGGCTTTTTTTGTCTTTGTCTGTATCATTACCGCCTCGATCCTGGTTGAATTATGGCGGCGGCAGTCCGAATCTCAAGAAGGGTCTATACAAAATTCCATACCGGAATCCAACGGTTGACACATTTTTGCAAATGGGATATATTCTGCGGGATGCTGGCTCGAAAGGCTATGTATCACCGGAAAGCGGACGACCGGCGAGCGCGTCGGTGAGCCATAAAAATGGAAGGGAAAACACAGTTCGAAGGAATGAAAGGAACGAGTATGAATCTGGACCGAACACTCAAAATGGGAATGGTGGGAGGCGGCCCCGGCGCGTTTATCGGCGAAGTTCATCGTAAAGCATCTCGAATGGATGGCGGAGTTGAACTGGTCGGAGGAGCATTCGACATCAATCCCCGGAAATCCAAACAAATGGCAAAGGAACTCATTCTCGACAAGAAACGCTGTTATGGAACATATACGGAAATGATCGAGAAGGAATTAAAACTGCCGGTGGGTGAACGTGTGGATTTTGTCGCTGTGACCACGCCCAACAATTGGCATTTTCCCATCGCCAAGGCATTGCTCGAAGCGGGTTTTCACGTTATGTGTGAAAAACCCATGACGATTAATGTGGCAGAAGCGAAAGCGCTGGTGCAAATCGTCAAGAAAAGTAAATGCGTTTTTGGGCTGATGCACAATTATACCGGATACCCGATGGTCAAACTGGCCAGAGACATGGTCCGTAGCGGAAAATACGGGAAGGTCCGTAAGATTGTCGTGAAATATCCGCAGGGCTGGTTGGCTACGGCTCTGGAAAAGACCGGACAGATGCAGGCGGCGTGGCGAACGGATCCCAAACAGAGCGGCGGTTCCGGCTGCGGCGGCGACATCGGCACCCATGCGGAGAATCTGGCCGAATACATTACCGGCCTGAAGATCACCGATATGTGTTCCGATTTAACTTCCTTCGTCAAAGGACGCAAACTCGATGATGACGTTAACTGCCTGCTCAAATTCTCCGGGGGCGCTAAAGGTATTTTGCATGCCAGTCAGATCAGCGTTGGCGAAGAAAATAATCTTACGATTTACGTACACTGTGAAACAGGCAGTCTGGAATGGCATCAGGAGCATCCAAATTATCTGTATGTTCGTGAAATGGGCAAGCCGGAGCATGTTTATAAACGAGGCAATGACTATATCGGCAAACTCAGTCCGGCCGCGGCTCGTGGCACCCGACTACCTTCGGGACATCCGGAAGCCTTCCTTGAAGCCTTTGCCAACAATTATCGAAACTTCACGGATACAATTCGCTGCAAGCTTACTCGGACGAAAGTCGATCCAATAGTCAATGACTTTCCGAAAGTACAAGATGGACTGCGTGGTATGCAGTTCCTTGAAACTTTACTGGCCAGTGCCAAGAGCAAGCAAAAATGGACCAAATTCAAGAAATAAACTTGCCTTAAGTTTAATCCAAGGACTGACAGAGAATCCTCCTGTTGGTCCTTTTCTTTTTCTGACAGCCGTAGTAAAATACGAATTAAAGTATGCATTGGAAACGGAATCAAGCGACCTTTGAAAGAGAATACGTTTTCGATATTTAAGCGGTAATTTGTGTGGACGAGAAGGAGAATTCTATGGATCAAATAGGAAGAAGACAGTTCCTGGCAGGTACTTTTGCCGTTGCTTCATCAACGTTACTCTCTTCCTGTGGGAACGGTCAGGCTGAACTAAAGAAAGGCAAACTTGCCACCCCAAAACGCCCTAATCCCATCGCGGTGTCTACCTATTCGTTCTGGCGATATAAGGAGGACTCAAAGATACCGGTGGAAGATTGTATCGAACTGGCCGGTGAAATGGGATTTGACGGGGTGGATATCCTGCACATTCAAATGTCCAATGAATCAAAAGGATATTTACAGGGCTTGAAAAGACAGGCGATGATCAATGGTCTGGATTTGTGCGGTTTTTCAACACATCAGGGATTTGTATCACCGGATCAGGAAAAGCGCCAGGAAAATATTGACAAGACGATCCATTGTATTGAGTTGGCCTACGAAATGGGCATTCCCTGTATGCGTGTAAATACAGGGCGGTGGGGGACAACTAAAAGTTTTGACGAACTGATGGCCAATCGCGGCATTGAGGAATCATTACCGGGATATACCGATGAAGATGCATTCCCCTGGGTGATTGAGAGTCTTGAGAAATGTCTGCCAACGGCAGAAAAATGCGGTGTTGTACTAGGGCTGGAAAACCATTGGGGCCTGGGCTTGACACCGCAAGGTGTTCTTAGAATCGTTAATGCCATCGACTCTCCCTGGCTGCAAGTACTGGCTGATACGGGAAATTTCCTTGAAGATCCCTACGACAGGCTGGAAATACTGGCTCCGAAAACGGTCTTCATTCAGGCCAAGACGTATTACGGTGGGGGGACTTGGTATACCCTGGACCTGGACTATCCGAGGATCGGAGGTATTTTCAAAAAGCATGGATTTTCGGGATATGTTTCTCTGGAATTTGAGGGTCAGGAAGATCCGCGCACGGCTATTCCCAAGAGCTTGGCTGTTTTACGAAACGCCTTTTCCTGAGTCATTCACGGAGTGTCATCACCGAGGCAGGGTAACAAAGAATTTGGAACCGATGTCAGGCTGTGTTTCGACAGTGATTTGTCCCCCGTGGCTTTCGATAATTCGTTTTATAACGGCCAGCCCGATCCCCCAGCCCGGCGTACTTGCCGGATCGATCTGTGTGAACATTCCGAAAGCGTGGTCGAGTTTTTCCGGCTGCATTCCGATACCATTGTCCTCCACACAATAGATGGAGGTTCTACCTTCTGTTCGCCCGTCAATCCAGACACAATGATCGGTTCCGGTCTTTTGGAATTTAACGGCGTTGTCAATGAGTTGAGTAAAGACTTTTTTCAACTGCAGAGCGTCAGCACGACAAGGGGGGAGTTTGTCGACATGGAAAGTAATGTTGTTTCGAGAGAAATGAGTATTCTCTTTTAGAATGTCTTCAATAATCAGATTGACATTGATCTCGTCCAATTCCTCGACAACAGCGTCACTTAACTGACTTAAAGCCTGTATGAAATTACCTGCTTCACCAAGACGATCGAAGATGCATTCCAGGGTGGGGCGGGATTCGACGAGATGATGCCGATGACACAACTCCTCCAACCGATCCGCACAGCGGGCCAGATCGGCCAATGGCTGATGCAGGCCCATGGAAGCGGTCTGGAGCACGTTTTCAAGGTCGTCGGTTCGTTCGGCCAGCAGAATTTGCAGATCGGTTATCTGCTCTTTCATCTGTGAATCGTTCCGGTCAGAGCGGCTTTGAAGAGCCATCTGTAATTCCGTTCGGAGCGATGTAATCTGTTCAGTAAGGCGTTGTGTTTGGGAACAATGATCCTTTTGCTGTCTTTCCATTTCGCTGTTGAGATGTTCCATTTCCTGAGTGTGGCTTTCGAGTTGCTTCTGCAATACCTGTCGCTCGTTTGTCAGTTGTTGTTGAATGCGTTTATGATCCATGATTTGCTTGGCAAAACGATCCTTGGTTTGGGCAAGCTGTTGCCCCAGTGCTTCAAGTGACTGCTGCATTTCATCACGTTGCTGTTCGATGGTTCGACGTTTACGGGCATGGCGAAAAACTCGTTCACGCAACGCCTCGGTAATACTGCGAAATTGGCGAGCACTTTCGGCGTTGACATGTTCGAATTGCCGTTGTCGCGATGCCCAGTCATTCTGTAATTGCTCAATTCTGGCCTGTTGGATTTCCAGTTTTTTCTCGTTTTCTTCAAGTTGTTCAGATTTCGCTTTGATATTAGACCGAAGAGCTTCTATGTGTTCCCGGGCTTGAGAATCCTCTTGCTCATGCCGGTTACAGATTGTCTGGAAATCATTTATGCTTGTTCTAAGCTTCTGTTCGGTATGTTTCAATTGAGCATGTAAAGAGTCGTGTTGCCGAAGAAGCTTGGTTTCCAGGGTGCGATATTGCATTGCCCGTTGCCGGATTTCCTTTTCTAAAGTCTCAATTCGTTGTTTGTATTGCATGACGGACTGTTCGAGTAAAACGGCCCGTTCCTTCATCTTGGTCTCTTGGTTACGCCAGTCGGTTATGTCCCGGCAGACACCAATCAAAAGAGAAGCCTCTTTGGTTTTAATGCACTTGGCACAGTGAAGCAGAACTCGTTGGATGCCGTTGCCGGTCTCCACGCGGTGTTCAAATTGAAAACTTTTTCGTTTAAAGGGTGGTTCGCGAAAAATACGATTTACACTTTTTTGCTCATCAGGGGGGAGGATGTGTAAAAAACCATTGAGATCCAATATATCATCGGATGATTTAAGACCTAAGAGCCTTTGGAACTGTTGTGAAGTGCTGAAGTGGTCATTTGTTAAATCTAATGTCCATCGTCCGATTTGGGCCAGCCGGCATGTCGTTTCAAGCATTTGTTCCGATTCGTGTAGAAGGCGTTGCATGTTCCGGCTGGATTGTGTTTGTTCGTGGAGTCTGTTTTGGAGTTGCTTGATGCGGTTTTCGGCCTGTCGAACTCGTCGCCCCAGGTTACGCCGTTCTGCGCGGAGATCATGCAAAACTTGTTGTCCGGCTGTACGTTGTTCCTTCTTTTTCTCCGAGAGCTTTTGTAGTTGATTTTTTTTGGCTTGCACTATGGTTGTGAGTCTGGCAAGTTGATGGCGAAGCCGGTCAGTTTGCCCTTTGTGCTGTTCCTTTGCTTTGTGAAGTTCGAATCGCAGGGTATCAAATTCTTCACTCTTCTGTCGTATGCCGATAGAATACCGCTTTTGCTGATCGGAAAGACAATTGCTAAGGCGTTCATTTCTTCGCTGCAGTTGTTGTAGATGGGCAGAGGCTTCATTCAGCCGCTGTGTACGAAATCGAACATATTTATGAAATTGCTCGACACGTCGTTGTAATTTTTGTTCTGTGATGCGCATCTCGGCCAGTCGCTTTTGCAATTCCGTGTTGGTTTCTTGCAATTGCTGTGTTCGTCCGTCTTGTGTTGTGAGGGATTGTTGACGGCGAGCCTGAAGTTCCTGTTGGACTTTCTCTTGCTCGACCTGCTGTTGAGCCCGTTTTTCCTGGAGTTGTCGCAATTCATGAGCTTGTCTGGTTTCTGCTTCAATGAGGCGTTTTCGTTCCAGATCTAATGCTTTTTCCAGACGACGGCATGCCTCCTGTCTATCTTGGATCTGTTTATCTTTGTCCTGGAGTTGGCGTGTGTATTCATCATCCTTCTGACTGAGTTTTTTCTTGAGTTTTTCAAGTTCTTCTTGTTGTTGTATTTTTCTGATTTCGAGTTCGGATTGTTGTTGTTTAAGCTGTGATTCGATTTGTCTGTGCTTAATATGTTGTTGTTGCAGTTCGACGTTGAGTTGTTCAATCTGTTGCTGAGACAAATCCAGCGCGTGCGATCGCTTATGAACCTCGTTTTCCAGTTCGGCTCGAGCATATTCCAGTTCTTTGCTTCGTTGTTCGATTTGCCGAAGCTGATCCTGTCGTTCATGGAGTTGTCGCTGGGCGGTAATTTTCTCACTCATATCTGTAAGAGTGCATAAACAACATCGATGAGGTGATTCATCCTGGATTATACTGCTATGCAATCTGCCGATAAAGGACTTGCTGTTATTCCGGTCAAAAATCAGTTCGATCGTGTCTTCGTTTCCGGCAAATACCTTCTGGAAATGTTTCCGCAAGGTATCTCGTCCCTGGGGTTGAACATAGATAACTAAGGGATTACCCAATATATCCAGACGATGATGGCCAAGCATACAAGCGGCGGTAGAATTGATCTCCTTGACGGCGCTATCTTCATAGACGGCAATATATCCTACCGGAGCCAGATCAAATACAGCCGAATAGTTTTTCTGCACTTGGTCCAGTTCCTGCTGCGTAGAACGAAGGCATTCGATTACCTTGGGTTTAACAGAAGAACCGGAACCGGCCCTTCGCAACGGCTCGACAAGAGATTTGACTACTTTTCTTTGGAGTTCGGCGGCCGACTTATGAGAACGATCCATCTGTAGTTTTCCTTTCGTCTTCCTTGACTGATCTAGTTGTTTTTATCGGTCAGAATACATGTTTCAGGATACTATTTTCATGGGTAATTCGACACTTCTCCATGCAGTCCGATAAAGGTTGGTTCATTGTATTCCAGAGCATACACGACAATTACTAACCGGTTTTATTCTGATGGAATTACCAGGAAATTTATAAGGCGGAAAGCGTTGACAGCAGCGTCACCACCGACTATTGTAAATCTTCGTTATGATATGGCGTACTTTGCGGACTGAGGGAACAAGCAGGGGTATTTCATGGATGATTCTTCCCATCAATTCATACCAATATGCAAAGCACTGGTATTATCGATCAGTTTGTGTTTTTTATACGTCGGGGCAAGCTGGAGCAATGAAGGTCTCGATCCCGTGGGCAAAATGCATATCCCCATTGGTCTGGCCAATACCCTGGACACACTAAAGACTTTTGTGGAGGCAGAGGGCTGCTTTTCACCCGGTGTGGGCAGCTATGGAATTTACTGCTGGATTTACGACGAATCCCAAAAAAAACTTTATGCTCCGACCATGCCGGAGATTGTTTGTGAACGAGGTCTTGGGGAGGCGGGCAAACTCCTCCCATGGATTCGATTCCAGGCAGGAAAGACCACTGTGAAACTTGAAATATGCCAAGTGGCTAAATCTTGCCCTGGGGGGCTAACGCATATTGTGGCTGGACGTGTCCATCTTAGGAATCGATCTCAAATGCCCAATCGAATTCAACTCTACATAGCTCTCCGACCTATTGGGCCGGCCGGTTTTGATGTATATCAGATCGGTGTCGGTTCTGCAAAAGATGCTCTCCTGGTGGAAGGACATCCGGCTGTGGTAAGCCTGTCAAGCCCGACTGATGCGGGAGTAATCGGAGAAGATCGAATCGGTGACTATGCTTTTCAGGATGACTTGCCGGACGAAATGGAAGTTCAGTCAAACACGGGTAACAGTTCAGGTGCGTTGCAATATGATCTTCGATTCGAGGCTGGTCAGGGCGTAACGGTAGAGTTTCTTTGCCCTGTTCTGGCCGGAAGAAGGGCGGCAGGACACCAGTGGGATGGAATAGATAAGTGGGCCCAGTTTGATCAGGCTCAACTGAATCCGGAAATGGGAGGAAAACTTCAACCAGATCCCGGACTGGACTTTTACCGCAAGTTGGATATCCACGACTTGTTTGTACAGGCACGCCGATATTGGGAGGATATAGCAGGTCGGGTATATCTGCAACTTCCCGACCGGCGCTGGACAGAAGCCTTTGGAGCAATCATCGGACATGTCACTCTTAGTATGAACGAAGGGGCGCCGGATGTGGCTGTAGTGAATTATAATGTGTTTAATCGGGACGGTGTGTATGTAGCCAATATCTTGCAAAAGGCAGGGCAGTATGAACTAGCCGCCGAAGCGATCGATTATTTCCTTTCGTATCCTTTCAATGGACGATCCTATCCGGAAGCGGACAATCCGGGACAGATCCTTTGGGCGATGGAACAGCAATGGCGATTCACGCATGATCGAAGCTGGCTGAAGGAGGTGTATCCTTCCGCACGAAAACTGGCCAATATGATTCATTATTATCGCACAACTCCGCCGCCACACTGGGTACAAATGGACGCTCTCGTTTTTGGCGAAGATGTGCCCCAGGAAAAACGCAGAAAACTGGAACCGGGACGGTGCGATGGACATCATCCAGAATACACCGAGGCATTCGATCTGGCTGGAATTCGGTCGATGGCGATTCTGGCCGGAACCGTAGGATTTGGTGAAGATGTGGACAAATACAAACGATTGGCAAACGATCTGTTCGAACAGTATGACGGACGTTTTGGGAAACGATTGACAAATGAATATGGAAGTTACTGTGTTCTCTGGCCTTGTCGACTGTATGATTTTCAGAGCGGCAAGGCATGGGAGCAATGCAAGAATATCGGCGCCCAAACTCCGTCCGAGTGGCGCTATTTTGCCTTGGCGCGAGCACATCAAGGGCTCCTGGCCGGTAATCGCCAGGCGGGATATGGCACGATCAGCCTGCACCTGGACCATGAACAGATGCAGGGCTGGTATGCGTTTGACGAAGGTGGAAAGAGCGGTTCAGGTGGTTGGGGACGGCTGCGAACGACATGGAATGGCAATGTTGCTATGCCCCATGGATGGGCGATCGCGGAGTTGTTTCTTCTGATAAGGGACAGTTTAGTATATGAGCATCAGGGACGATTGATTTTATTTGCCGGCGTCGATCCACAATGGCTTTTAAACGGCGAAGGAATGGAGATACGGAATCTGCCGACGCATTATGGGCGATTGGACCTCCAGTATCGGCTTACTTCAAATGGAGCAACATTGTCATTTGGGAATTCCGCCCGACCTCCCAGAGGATTTGTTTTGATGTTGCCCGAGGATACAAAGGCGACGGCAGTCGCTGCGGAGGGGTTTACCTCTACAACCGATAAAGGACAATTGCCTCTGCCCTGGATTGCGGGACGGGTGGATGTGACATTTAATGAATAACGGGTTGGTCCGGATATAACCAGTGGAAGGATTGTAAGTGGGTCTGTATTTCAAGAGCTTGTGCAGTAGCAGCAGTGGCAACAGTATTGTGCTATGGAGCGACAAGACGCGGATTATGATCGATTGCGGTTTTGGCAGCATGAAACGGTGCCGGACAGCCTTTCGAGAGCATATGAACAATCCTGTCGATCATCAAGCAGTCCTGCTCTCCCATGTGCACAGTGATCACATCAGTTATTATCCCCTTCGTGTACTGGAAGAAATGAGAATACCGGTATATGTCCACAATGGCAGTGTCGCTTTATTGCGAGATAAACATTTCAATGGGAATAATTTTACCGGATTGAACCTGCAGACGTTTGATAAAGATGCATTTTCAGTTGGTCAATTTATTGTTGAGCCGATCGAAGTTGTACATCATCCATGGTATCCTACGTTTGGATTTGTGATTCATTATCAAACGGCTCATCGCCAGTACAAGGTAGTAACGATTACTGATTTTTGTCAGTGGCAGGATGTAGTGAGGCAGCTTGCGGATGCGGATTTCGTATTTATCGAGAGCAACCACGATCTGGAGCTATTGGAGATATATTACAATCCAAACAGTCGATTTCACATGCCCAATCCCGAGACAGCCCGACTGTTATGCGAGGCCCGGAGACAAAGTATCCGACCGTTTGAAACGGTTATGCTGGGCCATATCAGCTCCCAGAGGAATCGGGCATCCATCGCATTGGAGGAGACACGCCGAGCCTTTGCTGAAATGGAACTGGATCTGGATTTCCCATTGCTTGCTGCGCCGCTTAGAGAGCCATCCGAGACGGTAATCATTGCAGAATAGGTATGGTATTTTATGCTGGATTTTGGAGTGACGCCTCAAAAAGCCCAGACCCTGAACGAGCGAATGGAAGCATGTGGACTGAAGGAGGACGATCTGAAGGAGAACTTTATTCGCAGCAGTGGTCCCGGCGGGCAAAAAGTCAATAAAACGGC
>JAFGPC010000171.1 GCA_016926155.1 Sedimentisphaerales bacterium | reverse complement strand
ATCGGGCGGGAGATTCGATCCGGCCCGGGCGTCCTTCTGAAAATGTTTTCTTATTATCGAAGCGGAAAGCAGTTTTTACGCCGGCAGCAGCGCAGCGACGGTAAAAACGTGCTGTTTGTTTATGGGTATCCGGGAACGGACAATCTGCCCATGATTCGAAAGGCCCGGCGGCTTGGATATAAGGTGGTCTTTTATATTACCGAGGATGTGGATGTCCAGGCCCATGCCGCGGATTGGCTTGCCCGGATCAAACATGCCAGCGAACGTTTTCTGGCCCGGCGGCTGCATCGGTATACCGATGCAGTCCTGGCGATCTCCGGACACCTTATGACAAAGATGGAATCAATCTGCTCTGGGCGAGTGCCGGTGCGTTTTCATCCGATCTCGATTCAGCCAGCTGATTATCCCCCGGCGCCGACGCCGTTTCATGATCCGGTGCGGATTCTATACGGGGGGACGTTTGCGGAGAAAGACGGAGTCGAGACGCTTATCGACGCCTTCGATCGGATCGCCGAAAAACACGGCCATACGGAGCTGATCCTGACCGGCAAGGGATCGGAGGATCGCATGAAGGCGATCATGGATCGGATCGCGGGATGCCGGTATCCGGAGCGGATTCATTACAAAGGGTATATCCCTTCTGAGGATTATTATCCTTTCATTAGCGATTGTGATATTCTCTGTACAATCCGCACAGGTTCGGCCTTTGCCAATACGGGTTTTCCCTTCAAACTGGGCGAGTATCTGGCTACGGGTAAGCCCGTGATCGCCTCACACGTCAGCGATGTGGCGGAATACCTCATCGACCGGGAAAACGCCATGCTGGTCGAGCCGGAATCGGTGGACGCCCTGGCCGATGCGATGGAATTTCTACTGTCCGATCCGGACCGGGCCGGGCGGATCGGACTGGCCGGACGCAAGACCGCGACCGAATCGTTCAGTATTGATGTCATTGGCGAGCCTTTGCGGCAGATTCTGCTCTCGCTGTGAATCCATTTTTTTTGAGCGGACGCCGGCTACTCTAACGAGTGCAAAAATAGATATCCTCTTCGGCTCGCAGGCCGTATCGGCGTTGTTGTTCGGGGCTCAGCTCCCGAACGAATTCGTCGATGCGGACCGTAAATCCCGCTTTTTGGAGCCGATCCTTAAAATCGCGTCCATACCGCCGGACATGGTCTTCCTGACCAAAGAGACGCTTTCGCTCCTGTTCGCTTGTGACGGAGACATCCTCGAATGTCTGCTGCCGATGTACATCCATCGGCACATGAACAATCGCCCAGCCGCCCGGCCGCAGCACCCGGACCAGCTCGCGCATGGCCTGCAGGTCATCGAGAACATGTTCCAGAACATGCGAACAAAGAACGGCGTCAAAGCTCGCATCCGGAAAGGGCAATCGGGTAATATCGGCCTTGACCGCGGCCAGCGGGCTTTGCAGGTCTGTCGTCACATAGTCAAGGTTGTCCATGGCTGAGAATCGCTCCAGAAAAAACGGCTCCGGGGCAAAATGCAGGAACCGCAGCCGGTCCGTAAACAGGTTCGTCCGCTGGTTCAGATAGAGCCATAACAATCGGTGCCGCTCGCTGGCGACACAGCCGGGACAATATACATCCCTGCGCCGTTCGGCCGGCATGAACTTGCGGAATTGCCGCCCGCAGACCGGGCATTCCACCCCCCGCCCTGCATAGCGGATGGGATTGATCCAGCGAAAGACTCGCTGCGGAATCCATCGTTTGATCCATTTGGGGATTTTTACGGCCATTTTCTTCCCTGCTATTATTGTCGGATCCGGCGTATCGGCCCCGGGCTAGATTCCGGTTGTCCGATCCTGCGATAGCCGATACTATAATACCGCGTCGTAAAAAAGACACAAGAACCAGATAGGGCGTTTTCATGGAGAAGTTCGAACCGTTGCTCGTCAGCGTGGTGATCCCGGCCTACAACAGCGCCGGTTATATCGGTCGGGCGCTGGACAGCGTGTTGGCCCAGACCATCCCAGCGCATCAGATTATTGTTGTCGACGACGGCTCCACCGACAAAACAGCCCAGGTCGTCAGCGAATACGGGGGACGGATCGAGTATATCTACCAGAGCAATGCCGGGGCCGGGGCCGCCCGCAACGCCGGTATCCAGGCGGCAAGGTCGGAATGGATCGCCTTTCTGGATGCCGACGACGAATGGCTGCCCCACCGCCTCGATGCCCAGGCCGAACTGTTGCGAAAACACCCCGAACTGGTCTGGACGGCGGGAAATTTCCTCAATTGCGTTTGTCGTACCGAACAAAGGGCCCCGTTTCTGGACGTTGCCGCCTGCCGGGATATCCTGAAAGGAAGGGAAGTAGCCGAGAATTATTTTCAAATTTTGCTGGAGGGACTTGATCCGTGGACGGGAACGATGCTGATCCGCAGGTCCGCGCTGATCGAGGCGGGGCTGTTTTCGACCGATCTGAAACGGGGCAACGACTATGACATGTGGTGGCGGATCGCGTATCGGTATCCGCGGATCGGATTTGTATGCGATCCGCTGGCGGTATATCATCTGGATGTCCAGGACAGCATTATCCGCAAGTATACCGATCCGGCGATTCATGTCGACCTGATCCGCCGTCACCTGCAACTGGCCGAACAACATAATATGGCCGCCTCCTTCCAGCCGGTCGCCGGGATGCTCCTGCGCCGCTGGGCCCGTGCCATGCTGTTTGACGAAAGGGCCTCGCAGGTCCGCCGATTCATCCATCCGTTTCGCCCTGTCCTGCCGTGGACCTGGCGATTTCGAATGTATGTATTGACCATCTGTCCGGCCCTGACCCGGTGGAGCTGTCGGATGATTTCACGGATCGTTCGACGGTTTGGCCTGCGAAAGAAACTGGTCCGCAGCCCGGATTATTAGCCTGTAAGGTCATTTTATCACGGATGACGATTATCGTCCGAGAAGACGGCGGAACAGGGCCTTGTACTGTTCGACCACGGTTCGGATATCATGATGCTGCTCGGCATACCGACGGGCGTTGGCGCCGAGTTCGATGAACCTGTCGTCCTGCAGTAAAAATCGCAGTCCCTCCTCCAGGCGGTCCATATCCCCTCCGCAGGCCAGACCGCAGGAAAATTCGGTCAGAAATTGATCCGGATTCACGCTCCAGGAAAGGATCGGCACGCCCCATTGGGCCGCCTGGACAAAGGTATTGGGGAATCCCTCCGCATCGCTGGTATTGACAAACACCCTGGCCTGTTGAAAGTATGAGTCGGTTTCCTGGAAAGAAACCCGTGTCACGAATTGCAGGTTGTCGATTGTCCCGGCCTCCTGCTGGAGTTGGCTGTAATCCTTATCTCCCGTCGCCTGCTGACAGATCATGACAAAGGATTGGTCGGGAAATCGTCGGGCCAGATCCAGAAACCGGCGGGGCTTCTTGAAATCGGCGCTTCGGCCTACCCACAAAATCGTGTTTCGCTTGCCCGTCTCCTTCCGATCGGGCATGCGATGGGCGTTGCGGATGACCGTGGAATCCAGGCCGACGGTCTCGCGAAGCTGGACCGCATCCTGCTGGTTCTGGGTGATGACCGCCGCTGCCTTCCGCAGGGTCCGTGCAAACATCCGGCCCAGGATGGGATGCTGCTTTGTATACGTACCGTCAAATTCGTCGCTGTGCGCGGTGCGATAAATCAGGGCCTTTCGATGAAATCGGCAAAACCAGCCGGCCAAGGGAACGCCCGCCGAGGCCGTCTCCAGGAAGTAGAGGTCCGCACCGGCTTGTTTCATGGCCCTCCATAGCCTGGCCGCTCCGACGACCGGATTGTCGTCGCGTTTCAGGCTCTTAAAAACGGTTACATTTTCGATGTGCTCTTCGGCGGCCTGTCCGTAATCGGCCGTGACATAGGACACCCGGAAAGCGCTGTCCCGGGCCAGTTCCGTGCCCAGCAGATACAAATCGACCTCCGCCCCGCCGAACACGCCCTCCGTCGCAGGATGCAGAAGCGGATACGTCTTGGGCGACACAAAGCAAATCCGGATTGGTTTTTCTGCTTCTGGCAACCTTCGAATTCCTTCGATATTCTCTCCAGCACGTTCGATTGAATTCTTGTCGATTCTTTCCGGATCAATATAATAAGTACTGTCAGAATGAAAGTCCATGCTCCATCTGGAAACCGTATATGAATCGAAAAATCAGCCATTTGATCATCACCCGATACAATCTTTCCTTGTTCAGCGACAAGACGATGCAGGATAAAATTCGATGTTCCCCGGAAGAATGGATGGAAAAGCGGTTCGAACTGTTTTCGCGGTTCACGCTCCCTTCGATGGCGGGACAAACATGCCAGGACTTTACCTGGTATCTTTTTTTCGATCGTAATACTCCCACGGAGTACGTCAGACCTGTTGAGGATCTTGCCGGGTCCAACATGCGAATCATTCGGTTGACGATAGGGCAAACGCGATTTCTATTAGGGGAGGTGCAGCAAGCCAATGACATTGTAATCACAGGGCGAATCGACAACGACGACGCATGGCATAAGGACTTTATTCGTATTGTGCAGCAGCGGCACGCCATGCCAACCCGGCTGGTCGAGATGCCCCAGTGCTACTGGCTGGACCTGCAGCAGGGAAGGCTGTATCACCAACGCTGGCGGTGGTACTATCGCCTGCGGCCCCGTGTGGGAAACAATCCAAGCCTGGTGGAGTGGCGCCAAGAGGCGAAAACCATACAAGCCGCTAATCATACCCAATTACTCCATCAAGTGCGATGGCGTCAATTCAAGTTGGAAACGCAAGGCACTTTTCGGTTGATTATTTGCCACAGTGATAATCTCATCAATAAAATCGATAGGACAAAGTTTTTGCCCGTGGATATGAACCGATTAGAGGATTTTAATGTTCAGACCGGTCTGGCGTGGATGCGTGCAATCCATGAGAAATCCACTCCAAGGTAAAACCGACGACGTCAACGATTATCGTTTTCGAAAACAGCCGTCGCTAATGGTCTCAAAATGTGCAGCAAGCCATTGGCGAATTTGGTTTAATTCCGGCGACACATGGTACATATTCCGGATGTGATCCTCGAAATGACCGAACAGAATCCCCCCCGGAGCGAGAGCCTTTGTAATGGCTTGGCATACCCGCAGCGGCTGATGGACATGCTCCAGAACCTCGCGCAGAATGCAGATATTGTGCGGCGGGACCGGCGGGTATACGCATTCGGGCGTGACCCGGACCACGTCCAGGTCCGCGTGGATTATTTGAAATCGATAGACGGTAAAGTCCAGCATGAGACTATCCACATCGAGCAGGACCACCCGGGTCTGTTGGTTCTGCCTGACCATTTCATAGGAGATATACCCCAATCCGCACCCGTAATCCAGCACAACCGGTTCCTGTTTAACCTGATCCAGCAGGAAAGCGGCAATCCCCTGAGGCCCCAGATGCAGCCCCTTGGGCTTGGCCCTGAATGTGAATCGTCTTTTCAGAAAATTGACAAGGTTTCTGAACTCGCCTTTTTTCAGGTCGCGCACCAGTTCCTTCCCGTATTTCCTTTTGGGCTTGGGATAGGTATACGCCAGATGGCAATACAAATGGAGCAGGCAGTGGAATTGATAGCAGCGAATCGTATCCGCTTCGGTACCGGTGTCATATAGCATTTTGTACAACTCGGCTACCTCGCCGGTCATCCCGAGAAAGCGGTCGGTTGCAAAGCCGAACCGGTCGCGTATGCGAATAAAAGTCGCCTCGACCTCCTGCCTGGGTCGGCCTGTCCGGGCCGCCATGAACTCGATAAAATCGTTCTCGACTTCATTCAACGGTCGGCTCATCGGCTCCCGGCCTCCGCACGCAGTTTCTCATAACAGTCCACATACTGTTTTGTGACCCCCGGCCATCCGAATAGTTCCACCCGCTGCAGGGCCGCCAGAGACAATTCCTGCCTCCGTTGCGGCGACCCGGTCAGTTCCAAAATCTTATCTCGAATTCCTGCCACATCGCCCGGCTCGACCAGGATCGCCGCCGGTCCGACCACTTCCGGACACCCGCCGGCGGCGCTGGCGATAATCGCCATCCCCGCGCTCATCGCCTCCAGCAGAACAGTGGGAAAATTCTCCGCCTCGGAGGGAAAAACGAAAATCGAGCCGGTTTCATACAAGTGGCGAAACTGTGGGGACCGCTGATCGAGCCAGCCCCAGAACCGGACCGGCGTTTTCGATCCTTGGGCCAGTTGTTCCAGTTCGGCCCGAAAGGGTCCATCCCCTACGACATTGACCTGCCAGTCCAGGGCCAGATCGTGCACCGCCTGAAGCACATATTGGAATCCTTTGCGGGGAAGCAGCCGGCTGCACAAAAGGATGCTCTTTTCCTTAGGGCCGCTTTGAAATCGGGAAAGGGAGATCCCGTTTGGAATCAATTGAACATCCACGCCGGGACAATACCGCCGCAGTAACTCCCGCAAGGCATGGCTGGGGGAAACGAGCATGTCGGCGCGTCGCACCAAACCTCGCCAGAAGGGACGAAGGAGCCGGTGAATCCACTGAAATCGGTCGGGATTGTAGCCCGGCACATCGCTGCCGTGGCAGGTTATCAGCAGAGGAATATTTCTCCTTCGGGCGACCGCCCAGGCCAGCGGTCCGGTGGGGATGATAAAATGACAATGGATTACATCGTAGTTTCGCTGTTTGGCCAGACGAAGCGTTTTGAAAAGCGCCCCGGCCAGAAAACTGGCCATCTCGTGCGTCCGGCACAGGTCCGGGCGCCGGCGAAGGGCCCACGTGCGAAAGATACGGACGCCGTCAATCACTTCCAGGGCGGGCAGATCCTGATATCGCATGGTTACCACGTCCACCTCGTGGCCCAGTTTCACCAGATGCCGGCACAATTCCAGCGTCACCGGCGCAGCGCCTCCCCCGATCGGAGGAAACTCATAATTGAGCATCAGGATATTCATACAACGCCTTTGCCCTTTTCCGGGAGCTATCGGCCGTCTTTGCGTCGAAAAAGAACATGTTCGCCGAAACTGACCTGTACGATTTCATAATTCGTTCGGATAAAATCGCGTAAGGGCGCCATGCTTTCATACCGTCGGGCCTCATCCGGGTCGATCTGCTCGGCCAGCGCTTTACTATATTGCAAATCGTATTGCCGGATCGCCTGTTCGTTGTTGGGTACGAATTTGGTCCTGGTAACCCCCTGGAAAGGAGGATACGAAGGCCACAGTTCCAAAGGGAGCCGATCCCAGGGGAAATGCTGCTTTCGCGAATCGACGATGAACTTTGGCTTGCCTTTCTCGAAATCCGCCACAAGCCCCTGAACCTTATAATACAGGGCCTGAGGCGGCGTTACATGCATATCGCTTTCGAAGGCCCTTGGAGTGCAGCTCAGCCGCTGTGAGCGGACATAAATCCCCGGTACCCAGCCCCACACGTAAATGGTATCCTCCTCGGAGGATCGCTGCCGGATATAATCGCCTGCCGCCTCCCAGGACATCGGATGGATCCGCCGCGCCTTGACCTCCTCCAGCCGCTGGATATATCCGTTCCTTCGGCCGTCTTTGTACATCTGTCCGGAAAAACGGCTTCGGTTCAGGCCGAAAAAGATCGGCCAGGCCATCGCGATCATGGCCATCGTGGCCACGGCGCCTGCCGCCAGCCAGGGACCTTTCTGTATGGCCTTTTGAAATCCTCGAACATAGAGCCATATGATATATCCGCCCAGCATGGCTCCGGACGCCGTCAATGGCAGATAGTATTGCTCATACGAACGGGGGCTGATCCATACCAACGCCATATCCAGAAGCCACCAGACGCCCAGCAGGAGAACAAACCGGTCCGGCCCATCAGGGACATGCCGTTTGGTTCGATGAAGGATCATACGAACGATACCGGCTGCCAGCGAGAGCAAGCCCAAAAAGACAGGCACAATTACAGCGGCATAATAGCGACATACCATGGGGGCCTGTTGCGTCAGTCCCATAGCGGTCCGGCTCATCTTCCAATATTGATTGGGAGAAAACAGGATTACTTTGACAAAATCCAGTCCTTTTCCCAAGCGCCAACAGATTTGCTGTACAAATCGAACTCCCGGCAGATCTTCCAGATAGGAAATCCATTCGCCCAGGGTTAGGAAATAGATCGAAAATCCTACAAAGAGGATCCCCAGAAAGCCAAAACCGATCCACCAGATACTGCGGCGAACGGTTCGGAGCTTGTGGATCGCTTGCCTGCGATGTTTGAGCCATATGACAAGCGCCCAGGCAGATACGATGAGAAACCACAGGAATTGAAGGATGGCTGCCGGAAACGTATATAAAAATTCCGTCCACTTTCCCTGCCATACATAAAAACCAGCTAAAGGCACAAGCCCGATAGTGCCCCCGACCAACAGATGCAATCCTTCCTTTCGGAGGGAGCGCCATGGGATGCGACGCGCCATAATTCCGACTATGAGATAGAGCAGGACAGCGGCCACCATCGAAACGCCGGTTTCCTTGATGTAATAGACGTTGGCCGCCATCGCTCCGGTCAGAATCGCCCAGGCGGGCTTGCCCCCGGACTCATACAGCATTAGGGCCGATATCCCGATCACCATCAGGGCGATCATGTATTGCTCTTTGACGTTGCCGTATTTAGCAATCAAAGGCGCCGACAGATAATAGGACGCCAGAATCACCCCCAGGCACGCCGCCACCGAGCCGAACCACTTTCGCATGGCGATAAACATCATGGTCAGGGCCAGCAATTGCAGCAAACCCTGGATTATCTTGGGGCCATAATCGTTGAAGCCGAATAAGCCCACGCCGATCACATTAATCAGGAGGGTGGCCGGTTTGGCCGAGCCTTTCTCCTCGATATCCATCCGAGCCCCCTGGAGCAGATGTTCGGCGGAATAGACATAGGCGGCGCTGTCAAACGGTCCCGGTGAGCCCAGCTCCATGTATTTGCCCAGCAAGAAAAACAGAGCCGCCACAGCCAGGGCCATCCCTACAAATATCCATCCCGATTGTTTTATTCCGGGCGTGGTGCGGGAGGGGGGGGTAACTGCTCTTGCGGATTCCTTGCGCCGCCTTCTATGGGACATCGAATTACTCCGTTCCTTTTGGCTCGCCTTCACGGCCGGGCGATGGTTCTGCTTCGGGATTGGATTCGAGGATTGTCTCGATGACATAGATCGGCCGATCCTGTGATTCATGATAGGTCCGGACCATAATCTCGGCCAGCAATCCCATCATGACAAACTGAATCGCCGTGGTCATAAGCATCATCGACAGGACCAAAAGGGGGTTGCGATTCATGCTGAGAAAAGGCGTGGCCATATACCGGTAATATAGTACAAGGAGCCCAGAAATAAGGGAACCCAAAAAACAAAGCCCTCCCAACCCTCCAAATACGTAAATCGGCTTGGTCGAGAACGAGGCCAGAAATTTGATGGTAATCAGGTCCAGAATAACCTTGAAAGTGCGATTCAGGCCATATTTGGTTTTTCCCGTGGTCCGGGGACGGTGGTGGACCGGCATCTCGGCCACTTTTTCGCCCCCCCAACTGGCCAGGGCGGGGATAAAACGGTGCATCTCGCCGTACAGCCGGATCTGCTTGAGGGAGTCGGCCTGGTAGGCTTTCAGGGTGCATCCATAGTCATGCAGCCGCACCCCGGTAATGCGGCCGATCAGCCAGTTGCCCAAACGGGAAGGCAATGTCCTGGTTAAAAACGTATCCTGTCGGTTTTTTCGCCATCCGCTGACGATATCGTACCCTTCAGTCAGTTTTTCCACCAGCATCGGGATATCGGCCGGGTCATTCTGCAAGTCGGCGTCCAGAGGCACAATGACCCGTCCCCGGGCCAGCCGGAAACCCGCTGCCAGGGCGGCTGTCTGCCCGAAATTCTTTCGAAACCGGACTACCCGGACATTCGGGTCCTCGGCGTGCAGTGTTGAAAGAATGGAAAAGCTGTCGTCCGAACTGCCGTCATCCACATAAATGATCTCATAGGCGTAACGATGCGCGACAGCGTCCACGATCTCCTGGTGCAGCCTTGTGAGGCATTCCTGCTCGTTGAAGATCGGAATTACAACGGAAATTTCTTTATCGGACGACCGGTTCACGCACAGCTCCTTTATGCCTTGTCATCTACCCCTGTCATAATACGTCTAAAACAAGGTTCTGTAAAGAGATAGCCGGTTTGGACCGACTTGACGGTTGATTCTTGTTTGAGCCATCGATAGAATACATATCGGCCAGAATCGAGGGGTAGTACCCCGGAAACCTTAATATGAGAGGGAAAATCATGAAACGAAACTTCTTTATGGGCGTGGTTATCGGCCTGTCCGTTTTCGCAATCGTTGTTTCCGGCTGTGGAGAATCCAAAAAAAATCCCCAGCCTGACGCCCGGCTGGAAACCCCGGAACCGAAACCGATACCCCAGGCTCAACAGGCGCCGCCGACTCCTAAACCACAGCCTGAGCCTGTGATACCCCGTAAGGAAAACGAATCTCCCAACAACCCCGCCCTTACCAAAGAATCTCCTAAAATCGAGGTGGAAAACCCGGAAATTGATCTGGGGAAAATCGGACCCGGCACAAAACATACGGTGCGATTCCGTTTTAAAAATGCAGGAAAGGCAGCCTTAGTGATTAAAGAGATCAAATCCACCTGTGGATGCATGGTGCCGGAGCTTACGAAAAAGGAATACCAGCCAGGCGAATCCGGCGTCGTTCCTGTCACCTATACCTCCGGTACCTATCCGGGAGCGACAAACAAGTCGTTGTATGTCATCAGCAACGATCCTCAAAATCCCAGTTTCAAACTGACGATTAAGGCCGTGATCGAGTTGAAAGTCGGGGTCGATCCCATGGACATGGCCTTGACGGTTGGCCAGGAAGATGCCGGCGTTGTCCCGATCCGGGTGTACAGCAATGATGGAACGGCTTTTACGATCAAGAGCATTACAGCCACCAATAACGCACTTACCTTGGAATTCGATCCGGCCAAGGAGGGCACGGAGTTTGTTCTTAAGCCCAAAGTGAACATGCAGGCGCTGGAAAACACCTTATTTGGAACGGTACAGATATTGACGTCTCATCCCGAAGCGAAAGTGTTGTCGGTTCGGTGGCAGGCGACGCCCTGTATTACCCTGTCTCGTCCGCGGATCATCCTTCAGAATGCCGAACCGGGCCAGTCCGTGACTCGGGATGTCTGGGTAACCAACCATTGCGAGGATTCCCTGGAGATCGAATCGTCCGATTCGGAAAAAGGGCTGATGGAAGTGATCGCCCAGGAAAAACAGGACAATAACCTGAAGCTGGAAGTCCGGATTACCCTTCCGCCGCAGGAAAACCAGGTCCGGCGGTATATCAGCGACACCCTCACGTTGCACTTTAAAAGCGGCCGAACCGTTAAAATCGTCTGCACCGGATGGTACAAAATATAGTGTAGGATAAACGATGATCCGATTCAATGCGGTCTATTTGTCCGTCGGGATGGTTGCTTTTCTCGGAATCTGCCTTTCGGTATTTTCGGGGTGCAATCCAGAACCGGATGGTTCCGGGGACGAAATCAAAAGAACAGAGGAGACGTACACGTTGTTTTTTACCGGGCAGGCCCTGAGTACGTTAAAACCGTGCGGCTGTTCGGAAGATCAACTCGGCGGCCTGGAACGGCGTCCGGCGGTCCTGCATACCGTGGCCAAGGATAAACGCCTGGTAATTGAAACCGGCAATCTTCTGCGACAGGATTCGGCCCAGGATCGAATCAAGATGAACATCTTCTTTCAGGCCTTGCATCTGCTCGAATACGATCTGGTTTGTCTGGACCCGGAGGATTTCGCCATTGCCCGGTCGGAAGGATTATTACAGGACAATCATTTCTCCATGATCACTTCCGCTCGGGGAGTTTCCGAACTCCCGTCGGTCTGGTCAAGGCAGGTCCCGTTGAAGCAGGGAACTTTGCGAATTGTTGTTGGTGCGGCCTCCCGTGATTTCCTGACGGACGAGAAAAACGAAGACGGGTTGTTGCCGGTTTTCGGTTTCGAGCCTAATTCCGAAGACGAATTCCGTATTCTCATCATCGACGATTGTTCCGATCTGGATGTTTCAAAATGGACGATTGTCGATTTGATCATTTGTCCGGCAGCGGCCACCGAGCCGGAAATTCTGAGTCCGTCTTCCCAGGGACCGCTTGTGGTTTCGGTCGGCAAACTGGGGGAATATGTGGGCAAGCTGACTGTGCGTATCGCCGCCGGCCGGCCCCTGCATCTGACGTATGAGGGCGTACCCGTCAGCAGCACTTTACCGATGGATGAGCATCTTGTCGATTTGTATGAATTCTACAAGTTGCGGGTGAAAGAGGAAAATCTGCTGGAAAAAGTGCCCAAGCTTGCGTTGCCGAATGGTCTGGAATATACCGGATCGGCCAGTTGTGCTGTTTGTCATAAATATGAACACGACAAATGGTCTTCCAAGGCCCACGCCAAGGCGTATCAAACTCTGGTTGACATCAATCAACAGTATGATCCGGAATGTATCCAGTGTCATGTCGTAGGATTTCAGTTTCAAAGCGGTTTTAAAAACGAGAACAGCCCCGTGGACCTGCGGGACGTAGGTTGCGAGGTATGTCACGGTCCGGCTTCTCAACATATCGCATCCCAGCTTTCCGGGGGCCAATATGCTGCCCCGGGAGATCCTAAATTTCGCTGCATCGACTGTCATACCCCCGAACACAGCGTTAATTATGCCGGCCATGAGGACGAATATATGCAGAAAATTGTCCATTGGCGGGAACCGAAAGCCAGGTAACCTGTCAAAATACATAGCAGGTCCTTAAGGGTTGGCAGCGTTTTTTCCGATAGGTAAGGATGGATCGCTTCAGGTGTTCCGGCTATGAGAAAATGGTTATGATCAAAGCGATGAAAATACTGGCGTTTTTATCGGTTCTGGCCGCTTTGGGTACCGCCGGCTGGATTGCCGCCGCGTTGCTTGGCGGAGACGATACCCCGCCTAAGGTCCTTTCCGAACCGGGCGTACTTGAACAGTTTACCGCAGGCCGCCCCGGCACGGAGAACCTGGAAGAGAAGGAATCCCCTCTGGTTACGCAGGCCAGGCTCTTTGCGCTGGGGATCAATCCTCCCCCTCCCCCCAAGCCCATTGAGAAACCTCCTGTTCAGACGCAAAAAACAGTACCAGCAGCTCGTCAGCCCGAGCCGGAAAACACCCGACCATTACCTCCTCCGACGATTTCGACCAAGTTCAAGCTTCTGGCCACGGCATGGTATCCGGATTATCCATCCAAGTCCTTGGCATTATTGGATTTAGGTGGAACGATCGGCCGCAAGTGGCACCGATCCGGCGAGCAGGTAAATCATCAGGTGATCAAGGAAATCCAAGAAGATCATATTGTTCTGGATCAATCCGGAAGGCTGGAGACACTGGCCATAGAGCGTAAACCCGAACCCCAATATAAGCTCATGCTGAAATCGGAAGCGGAAAAATTGGAATCCGCCTCTGCTGCATCGGCAGAGGCAAGTTCCGCTTCAGCGATTCCTTCGCTGCCTGCGACTGCCTCGACCCGAACGACCATCCCGGTTCGTCCTGCGGTTTCGACAAACCGAAGTGCCGCTACAGTAGTGCGTCCCCCGACTCAGACCGGTACAGCCTCGACGGATCCGTCCGAAACCGCCTCGAATCAACCCGACAGGACCTATCGCAAGCCTCCGGTCCTGCCCTCGCCCGAAGAACGGCGCAAGACGGTGGACAACGACATTTCCAACATCCAGCGGCTGATGCAGGAATCCGGGAAAATGGCCGAGATGACCGAAGAAGAAAAAGCCGAGGAGATGAAGGCATGGAACGCCCTCCTGCTAATTCTGCAGGAAGAAAAAAACCGGCTCCATGAAGCCGACCAGGCCGATCCGAAATCCCAGGAGGGGACCGCTAATAACACCGAAGGCAGCACTGAGAAAAAGTCCTATTAAAACATCGTTTTTTACGCCTTCCTTTTCTGTTGTTAAAAAACCTGTTTTTCCGCCGCTGTCGGGAACTTTTTTCTTTTCCATTTGTCTTATAAGCACGGGGAATTCCGGCATTTAGCGAGCTTTTGAACCGGGGAAAAAAGCTCAGCCAAAGCCGCGGATATCCGATAAACAGGGAGATGCGCTCCAAGCGACCGCGTTTGGGCGGCAGCGTCAGGGAAAGGGTAACAGGGTTTGTTGACCTTAGCACGATATGGAGTAGAAAATGCAGTCAGGATGTCGTTTCATCGCGGGTGACAAGTTCCGTCGAATTGTCTTCCTTTTGATTCTGGCCTCGGCCGGTGTATTCAGTTCGCTGCTCTGGGCCCAGAGCGGATCAGCCAATACCGCGCCGCGAAGCCGGGTATATCGTTTTAAGCATATCACCGCCGCTCAGGCCAGGGCCTTTGTGTCTCAAGCCGGATTGCCATGCGAGTTTACGGAGCTGCCGCGCAACGCATTAATCGTTACATCGATCAATTCCGAAGCTCTGAACAAGAGTTCGTCTTTGCTGGATGTGACCGACAGCACGAGCGCCTATTCTATAAGGATCATCTCTGTTTCAAAAACCGTACGGGACACCGTTCTTGCCAATCCGGCGCAACTGGCGGTGGAGGGAGTGGAATTGGGCACATTCACCGATCCTCCCGCCGACAAAAAGTTACCCCGGGTCATTATCGATGCCTCCGGCGGACAGGTTGTCGTTGCCGCTCCGTCCGAATCCATGGCGACCGTCGCCGCCGCTATTGCCAAACTCGAGCCGGCCGGGAAAGTTCCTGTCGAAGAGACTCCAAAACCGGCGCCTCTCGTCGAACTACTGACTCCGATTGCAGTAAAAGAACCGATCGTCCCCGTCCAGGAAATAAAGGTTGCCTCGACCGAGCTGGTTGGCCCCCCCGCACCGGGATCGGAAGAGTTAGCAAGCCGTGATCTGCCCCAATTACCGGCAGTGATTGACACGGATGTGCCGGCGGACAGGACGAAACTCGTCGAGCCGGAGATTGTCAAACCGGAGGAAATCGTCAAAAAGGATGGGGCCGGAACATTCTTCCAGGACGAACTCTTGCAGGAGCCGGCCGGGACCGAGGAACAAGGCCCATCTCGAGACAGCCAGGAAGCCGAAAAGGTGATAGACCAGGCCATCGATAAGGCCGTAGAGGCGGAAAAAAAGGCCGTTACCGCCGAACTGGAGGCTGCCGAAGCCGAGAAAAAGGCCCAGGAGATGCTACAGGCTCTGCAAGCCTTGCAGGCCCAGGTGACCGTTGAAACCGAATCCGCTCAACCGGTTACCGAAACCAAAACAGTAGAGCCGCCTCAGCCCGAACCGACAACGGAGCCCGCGCCGAAACCGGAAGCGGAAAAACCTGCCCCAAAACCTGCGGAAACTCCCAAAGAAGCTGCTCCTGAAACAGAGCCTGTAAAACCGGCTCCTGCCCCCAAGCCTGCGGAGGAGCCCAAGACAGAGACACCCAAAGCGGCGGCGCCCACTCCCAAAGCGACGGAAGCGGAAAAACCCGCCGCCAAACCACCTGTAAAGCCAGGAACCGCTTCCAAGCCTCAGGAAAACGCAACAATCCAAACTCCTACAGCCGAAGAGATCGAAAAAGAGCGGCAGGCCGGCCTGGAAAAGCTGCTCGAACTAATGGCCCAGGGCAAAAAGCAGGAACAGGAGGGGACATCTCCGCCGCCGCTGCCGGGACCTGCAGATACTGCCGTGCCGCCCAAGCCGGAACCGACCAAAGCGGAACCGCCCAGGAAGATCGAAACTCGTACAGTCCCGGCCACAACAGCGGCGGAGAATGTAACGGGAGGGACAACGACAGCACCCATTATTCCCAATGGAGAGGAAGAATTGGAATTAACGATCACTCTTCCTGAGGAGGTCGAAATCTCCGAACTGGTCGAGCTGGTGGGAAAACAGCTTGGGCTGAATTATCTGTATGATCCGGCAACAGTAAAGGGCACGGTCAAGATCAAGATCCATGACGGTAAGATTAAGGTTCGCGATACATATGCCCTCTTGGAGCAGGTGCTCAAATTCAAAGGGCTGGTGATGACCCGTCGCGACAAGCTGGTCACGATCATCCGTGAAAATGAGGCCATGAAGTATGATCCTGCCATTCGCAAACCGGATGACGCCATCCTGCCGGGGGATGTGGCTGTAATCAGCGTGTTTGAATTGGAGAACATCAGCACCAACACCGCTGAAAATATGCTCAAGAGCATGAGTCTGGGGCTGAGTTTCAATTCCGTGGCTGAAACGCAGACGCTGATCGTGTTGGATTACGCCTACCGCACCGAGCGAATCCGCGAGGTAATCAACCTGATCGATGTGAAAGGGCAGAAGCGGTTGATCGTTCCTCGCACCCTGACCTATACCATCGCCAGCAAGCTGGCTCCGAAGGTGCAGACTCTGGCGGGTTTTCTGGAAACCATCCAGGTAACCGTCAGCGAGATTCCTGCCGCTCCAACCCCCGCGCCGCCGACACCTACGACAGCAAGAACCCCGACGACTACGAGGGCTCCCACAATTCGGCCTCCGACGACCTCGGCCGCTCGTTCCGAACCTCAAACCGCCGATACGGTCCATCTGGATACCGACGACCGGACCAATCGCATCTTTATCATTGGCCTGGAAGACAAGGTCAAGATCGTAGAGGGACTGATTGATGAGCTGGATGTTCCAGAGCAGAGCCTGCGGACGATCAAGGAGTATCAGATTCAGTATATCGATACGGCCGAGGTAGTGGAAGCATTGCATGATCTGGGTGTGATCAGCACACTGCCTTCGACAACCCAATCGGCAACCAGTCCCACCCGCAGCCCCACGACACGGACCTCCACCGTCCGAACCGCCGTACCACGGCCGACGACGCCAGCAACCGGCGATACGGCCGAGCCGGATGATCCCTTTATCTCTATACGCCAATCGACCAACTCGCTGCTGATCAACGCTACGGCCGAGCAACATGCCGAGATCGCTTTGGTCATCGCGCATGTGGATGTCGAGCAGACCGACAGCCGCACCATCCAGGAATACGAAATTCAACATGTGGACGCCAGCGAAATCATTACAACTCTGGAAGAGCTGGGCATTGTGCAAACACAAACGCGCAGCTCCACATACGGCTCTACATCGCGGTATGACAGCACAACATCCCGTCCGACCGGCACAACCGCCCGCCCGACAACACCGACGGCGCCCGGCGCGACAGCGCCCGCCGCGCCGACAGCGCCTCCGCCTGGCGTGACGGGCGAGGCGACCACGGCCGAGGATATCGTGGCCGATTATCCCCAAATCGCCTTTCTGGAAGCGACCAATTCGCTGCTGGTCAGCGCCACGCCGCGACAACATGCGGCAATCGCACTGATCATCTCCCATGTGGACCGCGAACTGGACCAGATCAGCACCCCGTTCGTGGTGTATGCCCTGGAGAATCAGGATCCCGAGGAACTGGCCAATACGATCGGGGAGGTCGTCAATGCCACGTTGCAGGCTCAGGCCGCTCAGTCGGGCGCCGCGGCGGCAGGCGCGGGAGCGGCTCTTCCGGCGCGGGACTCCAAGATCGAAACCCGCGCCAAACCGACAACGGGGGGCCGCCGCAGCGACGATTTTAACATTACCATCGTTCCGGATAAGGCTACCTATTCACTGATTGTCTATGCCAACAAGAAGAACCAGCAATGGATCAGCGAGTTGATTAAGACGCTGGACAACTATCGACCGCAGGTGCTGCTGGATGTGACGCTGGTCGAAATCACCAAACAGGACGATTTCAGTTACGACCTGAACATTCTGCACAGCATTCCGGATCTGGACCATATCTCCGGATTGACCGGCACCATTGCTCCGGGGACGCCTCCGGTTACAGCCAGTTCGATTCTCAGTGCGCTTAATTCCGCTTCGGATCGCAATCGTTTCATCGACTTCCAGTCGGATTCGGGCGATTTCACAGGTTTCTATGGGGACAACAAGATCATGGCATTGTTTTCCGCCATGCAGACCAAGAAATACGGCCGCATTATGGCCAAACCCAAACTGCTCGTGGATGACAATCAGGAAGGCACTATCGAGACCAAAACGACTACGTACATCACGCGCACACGCAGCAGTACGCAGGTGCCTGATACCGGGGCGCCCTTTACGACGACAGATACAACCTTTGAGCCTTATGACGCCAGTATCCTGCTTACCATCAAACCGCACATCAGCCAGGGCGACAATCTGCGTCTGGAAATTACGCTGTCAAGATCCGATTTTGTCAACTTCGACTCGTCCAGCGAAAAGCCGCCGGACCAGGCGATCAGTGATGTTCAGACCGTGGTGACGGTGCCCGATAGTTCGACGATTATTCTGGGTGGAATGGACAAGGTGAATCAGAACAAGGGCGGCACAAAGGTTCCTTTATTGGGAGACATTCCTTTTCTGGGCGGATTATTCCGCAGTACGGGAAATACAAGTTCGCAGAACAAACTCTATATATTCATAAAGGCCCACATTCTTCGTCCCGGCGACAGCCTTGAGGGGCGGGATGATTTGGAACGTATCTCAAGAATCAATCGGGCCGATTTCGAAGAGTCGGAAGATGAGATGCAGAAATATGAGGACTGGCCCGGTATTAAGCCCAAGCCGCTGGATCCGCTTCGTGTGCTCGATGAAGATGAAATGCTGGATGATAAAGTAGAGATCGATCTGCGCAAGAAATGAAAGAACTTTTAATCCATACAGCCAAGCGGACGGGCATCCTGGATGTCGACGCGCTCAGTGCATACTTCAATGCCAATGCGAACGATCCGCGACGTGTCGACGAGCTGCTGCTGGCGGCGCCGGAATTTACCGAAGATACGGTGCTCCGGCTTTTCGCCGAGACCCTGGGCATGGAATACATCCCGGAGATTCATTCGCGCCAGGTTCCCAAGGAATTCGTCGAGGCCGTCCCGGCGACCTACGCCCAGCACCACTACCTGATTGGTGTCCGGGACGACAGGCAGGATGCCAACGGGGAAATGATCGTCGCCATCGCCAATCCGCTCAATACCAGCGTGATCGACAATGTATCCAAGATGCTGGGGGCGCCCGTTCGACCGGCCGTCAGCTCGCGGGCGGCGATCACTGCGGCGATCGACGTGGCCTATGAGCAGAAGAGCACCGTCATCGAAGAGGTTGCCGAAGAGCTGGATTCCCAGAACCTTGACCAGCTTGTGGACGAGGCGAGCACCTCGGACGATCTGCTGGATGTGGTAAACCGCCCGCCGGTGATCCGGCTGGTCAACGATATCATGTTCCGCGCCCTGCAGATGCGGGCCAGCGATATCCATGTCCATCCGTTCGAGGCCAAGATCCAGATCCGCTACCGCATCGACGGCATTCTGTACGATTCGCTCACGCTGAATCGCAATGTGCTGCCGCTGATCATCTCGCGCATCAAGGTCATGGCCGGGATGGATATCGCCGAGCGTCGGATGCCGCAGGATGGACGGTGCAGCGTCCGCCTGGGCCAGCGCGAGATCGACCTGCGCGTCAGCACCGTTCCGACCAGTTATGGAGAGCGGGCCGTATTGCGTATTCTCGACAAGAGCACAGGCCTGTTCACGCTGGACCAACTCGGCCTCTGGATCGACGACCGCAAGAGCTTCGATAAGGTCATCAATCGTTCGCACGGCGTGGTCTTTGTGACCGGGCCGACCGGCAGCGGCAAGAGCACCACCCTGTATGCGTGCCTGAATCGGATCGATTCGGTGCAGAAGAATGTTATGACCATCGAAGATCCCATCGAGTATCAGCTTGGCGGGATCAGCCAGATGCAGGTTGCGCCGAAGAAGGGGATGAACTTCGTCAATGCCCTGCGGCATGTGCTGCGGCAGGATCCGGATGTGATCATGGTCGGCGAGGTGCGCGACGAGGAAACGGCGGGCATGGCGATCCAGTCCTCCCTGACCGGGCACCTGGTGTTCAGCACCCTGCACACCAACGATGCTGCCGGCGCCATCAGCCGGCTGCTGGATTTCGGCGTCGAGCCGTATCTGGTCAGCTCGTCGCTGATCGCCGTCCTGGCCCAGCGGCTCGTGCGGCGGATCTGTCCCGACTGCAAAACGGTCCATCATCCCACCAAACAGGAGCTGGAAGAGATCGGGATTCAGTCGGCCGGCGATGCGACGTTTTATGTCGGGGCCGGCTGCGATAAATGCTATGAAACCGGCTATCGCGGTCGGATCGGTATCTTCGAGCTGATGCTGATCGGCGACGACGTCCGGGAGATGGTCTACCGTAAAGAAAGCGCCGGAGCGATCAAAAAGAAAGCTCTGCAACTGGGCATGACGACCCTGCGGATGGACGGGGCGCGAAAAGCGATGCACGGAACGACGACGGTCCAGGAAGTGCTCCGTGTCACCCAGTCGGATCAGATGTGATTCGATTGACTATCGACTATTGATAATTGATTATTGTAAGACTGCCATCGAACGATGGATAGAGAAATTTTGAAAAATAGAGCCAAGCAGTTTGCGCATCGAGCGGTTAAACTGGCCGCGGCGCTGCCGGACAACAGTCTGGGTAATCATATACGAACGCAATTGATACGCAGCGCCACCTCAATAGCGGCGAACTATCGAGCGGCTTGTATCGCCCATTCAAAAGCGGGTTTCGTTTCCAAATTAAGTATCGTCGTGGAAGAAGCAGATGAGACAAGTTTCTGGTTGGAATTCGTGATGGATGAAAATCTGTTACAGATAAAACTAGTAAAACCCCTTTGGGAAGAGGCCCAGGAATTAACCAAGATTTTCTTCGCCTCACGAAAAACGGCCCGGAATAGTAGATTATCAATAGTCAATAGTAAATAGTCAATTATACAGATGCCCAGGTTTGCGTACATTGCGATTGATCAAAGACGAAAGACCTCCCGCGGGACGGTCACAGCGGAAAATCCCTATGCCGCACGAAAACACCTGCGCACCAAGGGTTTGCATCCTACCGAGATCAAGGAGGTCGGATTCGAGGACGAGGCCCGTTCGCTGGGGGGCCTGTTGCGTCGGGGCAGCAAGCGGCAGATCACCGAATTCACGACCCAGTTATCCACGATGCTCAGCGCCGGGATCAAGCTGACCGAGGCGCTGGCCGTGCTGATCCAGCAACTCGGCGATCAGCGGTTTCGCAGCGCTATTACCGATGTGCGGGATCGTGTCGTCACGGGGGAGTCCTTTGCCGACGCCCTGAGCGAATACACCAACTATTTCGATGTGATCTATATCTCCCTGATCCGCGTCGGCGAGGTCACGGGAACCCTCTCGCAGAGCCTCAGCAAAATGGCCGCCTTTATGGAAAAGCGCCAGCGGCTGGAATCCAGGATGACTACGGCCATGATTTATCCGATTCTGCTGTTGAGTTTCTGTATCCTCGTATCCATCGTTTTAACGGTAGTGGTCATCCCGAAAATCGCCGATCAGTTCGAAAAAGTAGGGCAAACACTCCCCTGGATTACCCGTGCGCTGGTCAAGGTCAGCGAGATTATAACAAATATCTGGTGGATGCTGGGAATTGTCCTGATTGTAGCGGCGATAACATTTACTCTCAGACAATTCCTCAAGACCCGGCGGGGCGCCTATTTGCGGGATAAAATGCTGTTATCGATTCCAGTCTTCGGGAAATTGCTCAAACAGCGCATTGCCGCCCGTTTTACTTCGACTCTGTCCACCCTGCTCAGTTCGGGCCTGAGCATGGCCGACTCTCTCAAGGTGGTCGCCGAGGTGACTGGTAATGTCATTATGGCCGATGCCGTTCGTCAGGCCCGGGATCGGATCCTTTCCGGGGCCGATATCGCCACGCCCCTGCGCGACAGCGGCGTGATCGATCCGACAATCGCCCATATGGTGACCGTGGGCGAGCGAAGCGGAGAACTGGGCCCGATGCTCCGGCATATCAGCGAGAACCTGGAATCGTCTTCGGATGTAGTAATAGACAGGCTCAGCGCCGCGATGGAGCCGATCATTATTCTGGTTATGGCGGTGCTGGTGGGTATTATCGCCGTAGCGGCGTTTCTGCCGATTATCCAGTACACTTCCGGACAGTTCGGCGCCTAGATAAAATAAATCAAAAAATAAGGTATCATAAGCAATGAAAGGGGATACCGTGAGAAGGAGAAGACTGCAAAAACGAGCATTCACGCTGGTGGAAGTGATGGCCGTACTTCTGATCGTCGGGCTCCTGGCGGGGCTGGCCATTCAGAGTTTTATGGGTTCCACCGATAAAGCCAAACAAAAAGCTACACAGGCCAAGTTGAAAATCCTCCATCAGGCGGTGAACCTGTTCAAGCTGGATACCGGACGATATCCCACGGAAGAGGAAGGATTACTGGCCCTGATCGAACAGCCGACCGATGTGGAAAACTGGCAGCCCGGCGGATACCTGGAAGAAACGCAGGTTCCACTGGATGCATGGAACCATGATTTTATTTTCATGCGCGATCCGGAGAGCGGCAAACCTTTTGTGCTGATCAGCTTCGGCGCCGATGGGGAAGAGGGAGGCGAAGGTTTTGATGCCGACCTGTACAGTACGGATCCCATGTAAAAGCTTTTCCCGAAGCGGCGTCCGACCGAATCCTTTGCTGAACCGCTGTGGTTTGGTCTTTATTGAGCTGCTGGCGGTGATTGCCGTCCTGGGAATGTTGACGGGTCTGGTGATGCTGAATTTAATGCCCCAGGCGCTGCAGGGCGATTTTAACCGCCAGGTCCAGGAGTTCATCGGCACGTTAAAAATGGCTCAGGATGCCGCCGCCCAGAGCGACCGGAGGTATGCGGTGATGCTGGATCTGGACCAGGGTGTATATATGCTCAAGCCATTTTTCGAGCTGGACAGCGACGGAGTGCCCATCGAAGAAGAAATCATTTCGACGGGTTATCTTACGGATCAGTTTCGCCTGGAATATGTGCGGTTTGACGACGGACAGGACACAAGGAATGCCGAAACCAATGCCGTTGAGGTCTACCGGGTTTGGCTTCTGGCCGGCCGCTCCGGCTGGCAGAACAGCATCCAGATCGGCCTGCTGGATGCCGACGACAATCCGTACACGGTTGTGGTTAATCGATACAGCCGGGTGATCAACATGTACAACGGAGAATATGAGATTCCCGAACCTTTGGAATATGTGCCGTTTTAGATACAACTTGTTGCCGCGCCGGCGCGGTTTCACCTTGCTCGAGGTGACCGTAGCGACGTTGATTCTGGCGATCCTGGCGACTACGGTACTGGTCATTTTGGATCGGTGCATCGACGCCACGATGGATCTGGAGCTTCGGATGAGAGCTTTTACCGTAGCGAGGGAAAACATGGAGCGACTGCTGGGCGCAAGCTCCGTTTCGGAAACGAGTGAGTTTGGAATCGATGATCTGAATCCTGCAATCGAGTGGGAAACGATTGTCGAGCCGTTTTATGAGCCGATCACCAACCGTATGTGGATTCAGGCGGTCTGCACGGCCGGCTATATGAACAGCAAGAACGAGATGCAAACCGTCCAGTTGACGCACTGGATCACGAGCCTGACCGACAAGCAGATCAAACAGATCGAAGACCAGCGCCAGAAAGAGCAGGAGTATCTGGACCTTCTCAATGAGAATGATGAATATCTCCAGTGGCAGCAGGTCATCCGGGAATATTTCCGCGATATGGGCCTGGATGTGGAAGGATACGATCAGCTTCTCGTGAAGCAGAAACGCCAGAGGGAACAATGGGTGCAGGAATACGAATACGATCCGGACCTGTACGATGAATTGATGGCGCAGATGCGGCAGGATGAGGACGACTGGCTGGCCGGTCATGGGTTTGACCAGCAGGCTTTTAGCCAGTGGACGCAGGAGAACCAAGAGCTTGTCACCGAGGTCATGAGCCGAAAGCCCACCTACTATGCGGGGGGAGGCTCCCTGTTCCGTCCCGGTTCCGAAACCAGCGGTGGATCGGGAGATACATCCTCTTCGGAAGGGGGGGCCGGCAGCGGTACGTCCACAGGGGATGCCGATTCCATACTGCCTGCCAACTGGGACAGCATGACGACGGAGCAAAAATGGCAATATCTTCTGGAGATGCTTCAAAAGATGCAACGATAAAAAAATATGCGCGCCACCGAAAACAATTGGATAAAAGACCGACGAACAGCCTTTACGCTGATTGAAATCCTGACGGTGCTGACCATTGCCTCGCTGGTGATGATCGCCGCGGTGGAAGTGTACAGCCGCGTACGCGATACCAGCGATAAAATCCACCGTCGACTGGGCAGGGATCTTCTGCCCGCCGAGATCCTGCAGCGAATAGCCGAAGACCTGGACCGGGTGGCCATGCCGGGTTTTGATACGCGAGTCATGGTGCTCAATAAGACAAATAACGGCTATAACGTATCCCAGCTTACCATCGAGAGCAATTACTTCGGAAACGCCAACCGGCCCGAAACGTATGAAAAGGTCCTCTGGCAGGCGAATTACAATCCCTTTAACGATAAGCTGTTCCTGTATCGATCTCATCAGGGCCTGCACCTGGAAGATCCGGTTCTGGATACAGATCGGAGCGGTCGGCCCCGGGAGGATGTGTCGCGGTTTGTGGAAGTCGCCGATAACCTTACCTATATTGAAATTCTCATTCCCCATGGGGAGACCTTTATCAATTCCTGGACGCAGTCCAAATTACCCAATGCCGTGACCATCTCGCTTTCGACGGCCGAGCCGATCCAAAACGAACTGGGAGAGGTCATCATTCCCGAAGAGGAGATTTTCACACGGACCGTAGCGATCGACCGGACGCGGGCGATTCCGTTCAGATTCGTCAAAAAGGAGTTCGACATGGAAGGGCTCGACTCCAACGATCCCAATGAGATAAGCTTCTTCGAGGAAACCGAAACAGAATCTAAATCCGATGATTCGGACATACAGGAGGAATATTCAGGCAATGAAAACGAGGACTTGACCCGGGAGACGACTCGGAAAACGCGATGACAAGACCGAATACAATATATTGGGAGCCGCAACGAGCGACGCTTCGCCATAGGCGCTGCGGGATGGCCCTGGTGTTCGTCCTGATCATCCTGGTCGTGCTCAGCACCGCCATGTATACGCTATCCTCGCACATCGCCACGCACAAGCACCGCCAGCAGTTCTTGATCGACTATCAAAACGCCCGCTACGCCTGCGATTCCGGGATGAAATACGCCCTGGCGGCCATGGGCAACCTGAAATGCAAGCTTGCCGAACGGACCGATCAGCCGGATTTCTCCGATCTTTTTTATATGACGCAAGAGGATTATGAGCAATACCTGTCCGATTGGGCGGTTGTATTGGCCGAACGTGAATTGATGGAGGGGGATACTTCCTATCCTGGGCGGAACAGTTCATTCGACACAAGTGGATTGGGAGCCGCGGGCAACGCCCTGTCCAGTTTGTTCTCCGGTTTTACCGGAGGGGATGATCCGAATACTCTATTTGGTATGAGCGGTTTTGGAAACGATAACGGAGTTGCTTCATTTGGCCGGATATCCGACCCGAACGAAATCGAAATTCCCGGACCCTATGGAGTGCCCTGGCCGTTTGTGACAGAGCCCATCGAGGTGCAGATCGGCCAGGCGAAGGTGCGTATCGAAATCGCCGACGAAAACGCCAAAATGCCCCTGACCTGGGTGCTGACCTCCGACGACAAGGTAAAACGGGCCGTCAGAGACGCCACGGTTCTCTTTTTCGAATGGATGCAGTTGGATCCTGAAGAAATTGACGATATGTTAACCCGGCTCGACCAGATCGGACGGATCAAGAACTTCACGATCGATCCCAAGCCCGTCACCGTTACGCAGCAGGTGGAGTCTAAAGCCATTACCAGCCGCACGATTTCCCGTTCGAGCCGCCTTCGCACCTCCACCCAGCCGCTGACCCAGAGGGGCACCACCAGCATTCGCCAGGCACGTCCTGCGATCATGAACACGGCGGATTTCGCCCGATTGCTGCACAGTTCCTCTCTGGATATGGAACGTCTGGCCCGGCCGATTCCCGATACCGGCAAACGATATGAATCGGCCCTGAAATATCTGGCCTTGTGGGGGTCGCAGCGGATCAATATCAACACCGCGCCGCGGCATGTGCTGGAAGCGGCGTTTACATTCGGGGGGCATCATGTCGAGATCGCCGACGAGATTATACGCCAGCGCCGGGAAAAGCCATACAAAAGTATCGAAGATCTAAAGCAGTCTTTGAAGGGCTATGCCACAGCCATCCGGGAATGCGAACCGTATATCGCCACCGAGAGCACATTTTTCTCGATAACCATTACGGCCTGGTCGGGCAGCGCAACGGCTTCGGCGGTTGCTACGGTCGTCAAAGAAGGCGGCCAGGTGCAAACCATCGCCATGCTTACGAGGAGATAGAATGGGAATGGATTTAATAGAAATTACCTTGTAACGGGAGCCAAATCCGTGGAACAGAATAATCGTTTGGGAATTCACTTGTCCCAGCAGTCGGCTACCGTGGTCCTGGCCTCGGCCAGGCAGGCGGGACAGGTGCAGGATGCGTTTGTCGTATCTATAGCAACTTCGGAGTCGTCGATGGATGCACTGGCGACGGAAATCGCCCGCCAGACGGCCTCACGGGGCTGGAAGTACGACGAGGTTTTCGTAGCTTTGGATTGCCCTTTTTCCACACAACACAGCCTGCGTTCGGAATTTACGGAGCACAAGCAAATCCAAAGCACGATCAAGTTTGATGTCGAAGAGGCCGTCGCAACCGATGCCACCCATCTGGTGGTGGCTTCCTGCGTGACCCGCAAAGGAGAGCGAGGCTCCCATGTAACGGCGTTTACGGCCGACAAGGGCGTTTTGACCGGAGTATTGGATTTGTTACAGGCCCGGAACCTGGATCCGACAACAATGGAACCCGATCTGGTGTGTCTGGCCCGATTCATTGAGCAGCGGTTCGTCATTCCCGACGAGAGCCATCCAATGTTTGTTCTGCTGTCTCAGGATGTCTGCTATATGATCCGCCCGTCTCAATCAGAGATGGCGGCCGAGATGCGCAGCTTTGTTCTGGGTTCTTCCTCCGACCGCATGCCGGTATTGAGGCGTGAGATCCCCATCACAATAGCGTCCTGGAGCGCCGGGACTCCGATAGACCAATTGTTTTTGGGGGGGATGACCGATTCGGTTCATCTGGATATATTGAAAGAACGAACCGGTTTGGACGTTCAGATTGTTTCCCTGACGCGGCTGGCCCAGACGCCGGAGACTGCGGCGACGGCCTGTCCCGATATGGTCCGACTGGCGGCCGCCTGTGCCGCGACCCATCCGGGCCCCCGGCATAAGCACGCCGATTACCGGGAAGATTTTGCCCCGTTTCTTGGCAAACGAATGATGGTGGAGCGCATGCTGCGGATTGTCGCGGTTGCCGCGGGGGTAATCTTTGTCGCGATAGGGATGTTGTTTTACGGCAAAGCAAGCCGGACCAAAGAGCAAACCGAGGCATTGCGGGCAAAACTTACCGGAGAATACCGACGGGTGATGCAATCACCGCTTCCCGATAAAATCACACCGCATACCAAGCTGGATGGAGTCATTCGCTCCCTTAAGAAAAAGGGAGGCATCGCCGGCCAGGATGATTCGGTTCCATCCAAGTTGACGTATGTGCTTGACGCGTTCAACAAGGCAATGAACGCGGATCCCGAAGCGCAGAAAAATCCCAATGCCATCGATCTGAACATTAAGGCGATCACGCTGTCTTCCAAGACCATCAAGGTCAGCGGAGACACCCGGGGCAGCGCCGCGGGAAGGGAACATCTCCAGAAACTGCTGGATGCGCTGGGCGGGCATGAGCGTCTGGAAAAAGTGAATGAAGTCATTCAAAGCGACGGCAACCGAGACGCTTTTACTGTGAATCTTGCATTAAAGGGAGAATAATATGGATATACGCGAGGCGATTCATAATCGGAATTTTTATTTTTTCCTGATTCCCATACTGGGCGCCTGCTGGCTGGTTTTCAGCATTGCTGTTTCTGCTTCCGCCGCCGGGACATGGATGGAAGAACAAACCGAATGGACGATGGTGCGCGAGCGGCTCCATAGTATTCTCGAGCTGGACCCCTCACGGAGAAGTTACAAGGAAAGCAATACCAACGCCAAAGAATTCGATTACGCCAATGTGATCGATGCGCTGGCCCGCTCGTATGGCATCCCCACCACTGTATATCGCGTTTCCAGCAAGCCGCCCATCGTCAAAGACAAGAAGATACAAACGGCCGATGTAACGATCGATACGATAGACATTCAAAAGCTCAGCAGTTTCCTGACCCGTATTCTGACCAACTGGCCGGACCTGAATTGCGATACGCTAACCTTGACCAAGGTGGCAAACACCAAGGATTCCTGGAAGGTCTACCTGAAGTTCTCCTACACATACGACTAAGAAACTCGTATCATTCCACCGCAATCCGGTCTAAGACACGATTGCAAAGACGGATGGGCTAAAGCTCTGTTGTCATAATTCCGCCCTGTTTTGCGATTATAGGACGCAAAAACCGGGGGAGATATTTTTTTTAAGCGCATGTCGTTACCTCCTGCTCAAAGTTGGGAAACACAACATATTGTGGGTTCCCCAATCTACCCATCTCTCCATCCCTTTGTTCTTTGAATGGCAAACTGGGAGAAGAGGAATCCCCTTTTCAATGATAAAAAGCTTTTTCTTACGGGTCTTGCGCTTAAGTCTATGAGATAAAACGGCTTAAGGAAAGCAGCTTCTTTTTTAAAGTCGTTTGGGCATGCACGACGATATCAATACTGTAATCGTTGTAGAGGCCTCAATAGGAAATTGAGGGATACACAACATATTGTGGTGCTCCGAAAAACGGGGGCCACACGGAACAGCAGCAAAAAGGGACTTCTTGTTGGCTGCCGCAGTATAGATAGGTCGGGACTATGCATAAACCAGAACACGAAGTGCACGAATCTATGGACATGGCATCTGAGCAGCAGGAACGCTTCGCCGAGTTTCTTGACATTGACACCGACTATGTGGCAGAAGGGTTGCTGGAAAACATCGGCGCCAGCCCTCTGGGCAGATTACTCCGGATTATCGGAAATCTGCCGGAAATCCGTCAGGAAAAGGTAGGCGAAGTGCGGCGCCGGCTCGACCGGGATGAGTACGAAATCGGCGAGCATCTGGATATCGCGCTGGATCGCGTACTGGAAGAGTTCATCGCCGAAGGATAACGGCTTCCTGTCCGTTGCGTTCCGTTTCTCCGATTGCCGATGATCCGGCCCCAAACGGGACCGTGGGGAAAGAGCCGGATTGTCAATATCCTTCTGTATCGTAATCCGGCTCATCCAGATCGACCGGCGTATAACCGGGCTGTTTGGACCGTTCCACTTCTTCGTGGAAGGCTTCCACGATTTTGTCCTGAATCCGTTTCCGGCAGGCGGCATTGATCGGATGGGCCACATCGGCATGGAGTTTCATTCGTCCCTGCGGATCCTGTCGGGCGCGATTGTCGGAGAGCGAGGCCCCGCAATTGTTGCAGTATTTGGCTCGCAGATGATTTTTGCCTCCGCACCGATCGCAGTGGTCACTCATCTTGCGAGACGGCATGGCCACAAACAATCCTCCGGTCCCCTCGATCACCTTAATGTCCCGGATCACGAAATCGTTATCCAGGGTCATGGAGCAAAATGCCTTGAGCCGATCGTCCTTGTTGGACACTAATTTTACTCTGACTTCGGTGATTTCCATTTTGCTTGCCTCACGCACATCTACCATCTAATGTTGTTGACTATCACACTCCTGCAGCCGATCCGCTCATGCAGAATCGACTGGCAACGCTCGATGTCTTCGGTGGTCCCGATCGGCAAGCAATACATCGCACTGCCGCTGCCGCTCAGACACACCGGCCCGAAGCCCAGCGACTCAATTCGAGACTTCAGCTTTGCCAGTTCTCCATGCAGTGCAAAACAACTTGTCTCAAGCATATTTGTGCACATTTGTGCCACTGAATCAATCTTCTTTTTTGTCAGCAGCGAATTTATCGAGCCGCAAAGCCGTTTATATTCTTCTTTATCGTGCTCATAATTCTCATAAACCATTCTAGTAGAAACACTTATATCGGGCAAGATCAGAATCGCCTGAAAATGGAAATCGGAACGAATTTCCTTGATTTTCTCTCCTCTTCCCCTGCACAACGCCAGGGGGCCGCCCAAAAAGAAAGCCACATCACTTCCCAGTTGAGAGGCCAGTTTCCATACTGCTTTCTGATCTAACCCTATTTCAAATAAGCGATTTAATCCAAGCAGAGTGGCTGCGGCATCACTGCTGCCCCCTCCCAGACCGGCCCCAACCGGGATATTTTTACGAAGGTGAATTCGTACAGAAAGAATCCGGCCAATTGTGTCACAAATGAGATGATGGGCATTTGTTATCAGGTTATCCGGTCCGGAATTTACTTTATATTGCCCGGAGCAGATCAATTCCAAACCGCCTTCTCCACCAGGCACAAAAATGAGCTCATCGAACAGGTCGATCTTTGTCATGATGGTGTCGATTTCATGATAGCCATCCGGCCGTTTGCCTGCAATTAAAAGGCTCAGATTGATTTTGGCCGGCGCTCGAACCTTCAGCCCCATATCCGTCTTTTCAAATTGTTGCAGTTCCACTTACCACCTTAATCGATTTGGCCGACATGAGAATGTCCGTTTCTTGACAAGACTGTAACAGGACATTACTATTTATGCAAAACTTTAGTATGAAGGCAGTTATGAAACAGAAGTCCCATACGCTTCCCTGGTGGCACTGGCATCGTCGACTGTATGACTGGGTGATCCATTTTGCCGATACCCGACACGGCCCGACGGCGTTGTTTTGTCTGAGCTTTGCCGAGTCGAGTTTCTTTCCCATTCCCCCTGACGTCTTGCTGGCGCCGCTGACCCTTGGAGCCCCCAAAAAATGGTTCCGCTTCGCCTTGGCCTGTTCGGTCGCCTCGGTTCTTGGCGGTACCTTGGGTTATGGAATCGGCATGTTTCTCTGGCAGTCCATCCAGAGCTGGGTATTTACTCATCTGGGCGCTATCGGTCTGAATGAACAGAATTTTCAGACGTTTGAACAATGGTATGACCGTTGGGATTTCTGGATCGTCTTTACCTGCGGATTTACGCCCTTACCCTATAAGGTCTGCACCATCTCGGCCGGAGTAGCCCGGATCAGTTTTACCGGTTTCATTATCGCTTCGACCATCAGCCGTTCGGCCCGATTCTTCCTGGTGGCCGGTCTATTCGGCTGGAAGGGAGAACGTATCCGTCCGTTCATTGAAAAATATTTCAACTGGTTCAGTCTCGCTTTCGTATTCGCGTTGATCGGAGGATTCGCCGTGCTCAAGCTCATTCACTAGGCGAAGGAGTGGCCCCATGAATGATCAGCAAAAAAAGGTTTTATTGACAACGGCCAAAAATGCCATCATAGCCGCCGTCCGTCGACAGCCAATCCCAAAACCGACAACGGATGATCCCGACTTACAGCAGAAATGCGGTTGTTTTGTAACCTTAAAAAATCACGGTCGTTTGCGTGGCTGCATCGGTCAATTCACTGCCAATAAACCACTCATCGATATGGTAAATGAAATGGGAGTGTCCAGCGCAACGCGAGATCCACGATTTGTGAGTAATCCAATCACTTCCAAAGAACTGGATCAATTAACCATAGAAATTTCAGTGCTTTCTCCCTTACAACGGACCGATGATCCTTTATCTTTGCAACTCGGAGTGGACGGTATCTATATCGTTCGCGGATTCCAATCGGGTTGTTTCCTGCCACAGGTCGCTACAGAAACCGGCTGGAACAAGGAAGAGTTTCTATCGTATTGCTGTTCGCACAAAGCCTTGCTGCCCGGCGATGCATGGAAGGATCCTGCTACGGAAGTGTATCTATTTACGGTAGAAGCATTTGAAGGAGAACTGGCAGAGATCTAAAGATTGTCGGACTATTCATGCATAAATATCGAAATAAAAAGATTGCTATATATTGTGTCTTCAGCATACTGGGTTTCAGCACAATCACAGACACTTCACAGGCCTCTCCCGATAACGTATCCCCAATTGACAACCTGATCGGCCACATCCAAAAGCTTCCATCGGTCAAAGAAGCCGGCTTCCGGCAGGATCAGTATGGCCCTGGCGTTCGGATCGTCACCCGGCATTATCAAATTGATACGACTCTGCTCGATCCGCTGGTCCTGACCCCCTTGCCCGCTTTCATGGAATCGGCGTATCATGCCTATCAGTCTCAGCTTCCCGCTCCGGTGGACACTCAATTCAAGTTCAAGCTGGTTTTATTCGCGGACCGCGTGCAGTGGGAGAAGTTTACACGTGAATTCACCGGCGATCATGCCCCGGTTTACCTGGCCATTCAAAAGGGAGCCTATTATCTCAATGGCTTGTGCGTAGCATATCATATTGGGATATCCCGAACATTCTCGGCGCTGGGACACGAAGGCTGGCATCAGTTCAGCCATCGGCATTTTACCTACCGTCTGCCCAGTTGGCTGGATGAAGGTATCGCCACACAATTCGAAGCCAGTGCGGATGCGAACGGTCGGTTTATCTTCCAGCCGCCCCAAAATCTGCTTCGTCTCGGTGAACTCCGCCGAACCGTGGAAGACGGACGGCTTATGTCTCTGGACCGGTTGATTACCCTGAACCCCGGCCAGGTTCTTAATGACAGTGATAGAACGTCCGCTTTCTATGCCCAGGCCTATGCTCTGGTACGTTTTTTACGAGAAGATCATTACGGGATACGATACGAACAATACCGCCGTCTTCTGCATGATGGCCTGAAAGGCAAATGGCCCCTTGAGGCGGAAGTATGTCGAATGGCTGCTGATCGCAACATCCAGCTTACAGCGGATTTCAATCGTCACGTTTCCCAGCAGCTTTTTGACTTCTATATCCAGTCGGACACGGATACTCTGGAAAAGGAATACCGTTCCTTCTGCCGAAAAATCGTCTATTACATCAGAATCAAACGAGAATATATCGAAGCAATTTCTGATGAACAATAAGTACGATCATCACGAACCGTTTATCCTCGCTTCGGCCTCGCCCCGCCGTAGGTCTCTGTTGGAAAAAGCAGGTTATACCTTTGAAGCAGTCGTCTCACAGATAGAGGAATCCACTTTTGATATCGGGAACATGACCGCCGAGGAATATGCCTGCCGGCTCTCTCTGGCCAAAGCCAAAGCGGTCGCCATCCAACACCCGAATCGATTGGTGATCGGGGCCGATACGGTTGTGGATTTTGATGGAGACATTATCGGTAAACCCAGGAACGCGGATGATGCAGAGCAAATTACGCGCCGACTGTTCAGCAAACCACATAAGGTAATTACCGGCCTGGCCATGGTCTGGCAGGAAAAAGAAAAGCAAATCATATGTTCGGACTGTACGGTTGTGTATCCACGCCCTATGGATGAACAGCAGATTGTCGAACACATCCAGGGACAAACCTGGCAGGGAAAAGCCGGTGCCTATGCCATTCAGGAAACCGGAGATCAATTTATCGAACGAATTGAGGGTTCCTTCTCCAACGTAGTGGGGTTACCGATGGAACTCCTGGCACGGATGCTGAAACAGATCGGTTATTCGCAATAAAATCGCTGGATTTTGACGGTAGAATGATCCGACGAATTGATTTCAATTCATTCCGACAAACTATCCGCGAAGCGCCCATCGAACCAGATTAGACCATTTCGGCGGTGTGCCCTGGATCAGGATCGCCACCCGGAAGATCCGTCCACCTATCCAGACGGCCAGTGTGGCAAAGACCAACACACAAACCAGGCCCACAATAGGCTGCCAGGCAGGAACTCCTCCCGGCGTTGCCTGACGCATCATCATTACAGTCGGTGTACAAGGTGGGAAAAATGACAGAATGGTAGCAAAACTGCCCTCCGGCTCTTTGAGAATGGGGACCAATGTAAACATCGGGATCATCATCGGAAGCATCGCCGGCAGGGTCATCGACTGGGCATCCTTGGCATCATTGCAAGCCGATCCCAGCGCTGCAAACACAGCTCCCATCATGACAATCGCGAGGATCAGATACGTAAAAAACCACGGCAAAAGGTGCCAGGGGATGTATTCGGCCAGATCAAGGTGCATGGCGAGAAGAATCCCTCCCACGATATAAACAGCCGAAGCCGTCAGGGCAATGGCCACGCCTCCCAGCACTTTGCCCGCCATAAAGTCAAACGGCCGGACTGAGCCGAGCACCACCTCGGCGATCCGCTGGCTTTTTTCTTCCATTACCGAACTGATCAGGGGCGAGGCTCCCATCATAATCAGAAGAAACATCAGCATGACACTGATGATTGGCGGTGCGATTTGCTCGGCTTCATTTACTCGTTTTCCCGGTTGCACTTGGCCGGTCTTTTCATCCATGCTGACCAGCCCTTTACCCTCCACATAAACGGAAGAGAACAAATCGGGCACATCCGATTCCGCAATCCCGGCATCAGACAGTCGTAACTTTCGGAGCTGGTTGTTGATTGGCCAACCGATCCAACCACGGGCGTCATCCATAACGGTATTTTTCGCATAGTAGGACACTCTGCATTGCTGGGGATTTTTACGCGGATGTACAACTCCCTCATCGATCTCCAGAAAAGCGTGCAATTGCCCAGTACGAATGCGATCGGAAAGGCGCATCCGTTGGGCCATTGGGTCTTCGGTATTCGGTTCAACCACTTCGATTACATAAGCCGGCTTACTCTTCTTCCCTTCTTCATTGACAATCTCGTTTTCATTTCTCTGCTCGGCAGCGTCTATAATCGCCTCGGCAATCACACCCGACCGGTCGATCACTGCTATTCGCTTATCCGTCACATCCACTGTCTTTTCAGAAATCTTGATCGCAATAAGGCTTCCACACATCAGGATGGGTGCCAGCACGAGCCCCACAATAAAGCCCTTGGTCTTGACTGTCGCCTTGTATTCACGCGCCGTGATTGTCAGGATCTTATACATGGCTGTCCTCCCGAGCCTTGGGACCGGCGATCCGTACGAAAATATCATGCAGAGACGGTTTGGCAATTTCAAAGCTTTTCAGTCGAATTCGCTGCATGATATCGGCCAGCACCTGCTGCGGATCGGCGTCCGGCTTGATTCGAACTTCCTGCGTTTGCCCGAAGTCCCGTATGTTTTCTATACCCTCCACAGCGTCGGCATCCAGCCGGCCATTCTCCGGGCCTATGCGTAACACATCGCTGCCATACTGACTCTGGATCGATTCCAAGGTACCATCCAGTACCTTTTGCCCTTTAAAGATCATAAAGATAAAATCACACATCCGCTCGGCGACATTCATATCGTGTGTGCTCAGGATCACGGTCTTGCCCTGCCGCTGCATTTCCAAAACCGCATCGCGAATCACATCGGTATTGACCGGATCCAGCCCCGTAAACGGCTCATCCAGGACGATCAGTTCCGGTTCGGCCAGGACCGCCGAGATGAACTGGACTTTTTGACTCATCCCCTTGCTGAGCGTCTCGACTTTCTTCTTACTCCAGTCGGCCAAATCAAACCGCTCCAGCCAAGCATCCACCTGTTTGGATACATTTCGCCCGCTCTTGAGCCGACCGTAGAATTTTAACAGGTCGCGTACTCCCATCCGTTTGTAGAGCCCGCGTTCCTCGGGAAGATACCCGATTCGGTCGGTGCAGCTTCCATGCAAGGGTCCACCAAGCACTTCAATCTGTCCGCTGTCAGGATAAAAAATGTTCATAATCATCCGCAGCGTCGTCGTCTTGCCCGATCCGTTGGGCCCAATGAAACCATAGATACTGCCGCGGGGCACATCCAGCGACAGATTATCCACAGCGACGACTTTGCCGAACTGCTTAGTCACATCTCTCAATTCAACCGCATTCACCATATATCCTCGAATCTGTTACCGACGGCATTGTTTATATAGACACTGTATCATCATATGCGCAACCAAAAAACACGAAAAAACAAAAATTCCACAACCGGAGCAGCATATCCTGAACCAGAATTTAATCCCCTGGAGGCAACAAAATATCTTGACAAATCAACAGACAATAGATGCAATACTAGGGTGAGGTTACTTTCCCGAATATTAATGCCGGGTCTCTTCCTAAATCCATGGACTCGGATGGAAGGAGTAAAAGTGAAAAGAATCTTTTTGCTGTTGTTTCTGGTACTTTTCTTGCAAACCGGTTGTGTTATTGAACCATGCAAGCCTACGAAACCGTTTCCTATCAAGATAGGCCTGCTTGCCGACAGCCAGATAACTTCGCAAAACGGCTTTTCCAACTTTCATTACCGAAGTAAATTTGCGGATAGCTTAGTGGACGTCAGTATTCGCCCCCCCGCCCTCGAATGTTTTTTGGCCGAGGAAATGCTGCAGATTGGCCTGAATAAATTGACGCAGGATTCCCACGGGATTAAAAAAGGGATTGACGTCATTTTGTACCTCGGAGATGCGGCCAATAGCGGCGGCGCCGATGAAATCGAGACGGTCCTGACAATTCTAGACAGACATAGGGCTCAGACCGGGATCCCTATTTTTATCCTCATCGGCAATCACGATTATTTGGGGGCGGGAAATATCACTACCCCGGGGACACGGTTCGCCCTTCTAAATCGTATCGGCCGGCCGGACAATCCGGCCCTGACCAAATACGAGGTCCTGAAAAAATTCAGCGAGTTTAACCATGCCAATAATCACCTCCCGTCAAACACATGTTTTCAATACAGGGATAATAAAGAGGCCTTAGAACAGAATAAAAACCGGGATCATGATACGGGATTATATCTGAGCGGGATTCTTACGTATAAAGAGCAAGAGGAAGTCTGTGTGGACATTTTCCTGCTCGACTCTTCAGATTACAAGGATGCGCCGGACTGGTCGGAGGTGGCCGATCTGGGCATCTATGGGATTATCGGTTCGATATCCTTCAAGGATGAACCCGGCTTAGTATCGCAAACCAGTTTTCTAAAGGGAGTCGCTCGATCCTCTTCGCCACCGTACCGATTCCTGGCGTCTCATTATCCGAAGGATCATTTGGACCGAATCACGCTTGCCAAGCCCGGTCAGGTTCCCCTGAACGTAACGAACCTGGCCTGGGGTGTTACCGAGAGTGCGTTCAGTATCCCCACTTTTTCCAAAACCCTCAATCAGAACCTGGAACCGCTACTCTCGTCCGGAGGGAGAAATTACTGGGTTACAGGACATACTCATGTGTCAACCATGCTTTCTCCGGATCGATTCATCGTAGGAGGGCTTACTGGAGATAAGTATTTTACCGGTTTGAATATAGGGTCCACGACCGATTACCGGGCTCATGTGGCCATTGTGGAGCGATACGAACAGAACAAAAACCGTCGTTTGGACAACTGGCTCGGATATCGTGAGATCCCTCTTTTTGAGAGTAATGAGATCCTTCTGACAGCGGTTCCTGCCGCGATTGGAGACTATGGCCGGGAGCAGGCTGACGATCCGAATTTTCAACCTTTAATCCCCAGCCTGAATACATGGAGCAAAGAAGCGAATGACGGAGGTTTACTGGACATCGGCTCCTCGCTGCTTGGCGGACTTATGAAAGAAAAGTCAAAGTCGGAGGTAGATTCCTATTGGATCGATGTCGGGGCGATGATCCTGGGACTCAATAAAAAATATCGGCAGGAAGCATGGGGAGACCCGCAAACGACGGCTGCGGCCCAACACATAAGAACCTTTACGGATCAGTTCATTCGTCGTACCGGGAGTAATCGGGAAGAGGTCATTTCATTATTGGGCCTTCTGGCGGGGGCATATGAAAAGGAATTACTTCCCGGGAAATACGATCTGAGCCCGGAGAGCCTGAAAAAATTGGCGGCATTTCCAAAATAGTTTCTTATAGAGCATAAATCCATGCTACGAATAGAAAGATAATTTTAGGAAAGGGGTAATTTATGAAGAAAGCGTATTTGTTCCTTTTATGTGTGTTGGTATTGATTCAGGGTTGCTCCGCTATAATGGCAGGTAAGAAACAAACCCGAAAAGATCTTTCGGTAATCCGTGTTGGAGGGAACCGTGATGACATTGTCCACGTGCTGGGAGCGCCCTACATGAGCACAAGGACGGATGATGGGGGATGTAAGGACATTTATAAACTTGTAGAAAACGCTGGAACAAAAGAGACAAAGACCCTGGCGATCGTTGGTCATACCACAATGGATGTAGTGACCTTGGGATTATGGGAGATTGTCGGCACTCCTCTGGAAATAGCCACCCAGGAGGAGGCAACGGTATTCATCCTTTACTATGATGCAAACTACAAGTTAAAACACTATGAGGCCGTTAAGTAATCATAAAAAACAATACCAATTACGTGTTGCTATGCCCTCAGATATATAGAGGAGGATAGCAAGTCGGTTTCCTGAATAACATCTGACCGGCTTTGATTTATAATGAAACAGACAGACCAAACTAAATGATTGATCTGTCTGTTTTCTTTGAGTCGGATTGGGTGATCCGAATTACTTTTCCAGCTCGGCCAGCTTCTCCGGGCTTACTTCTTCGACCCGCAGGTCACCGTAGATCACCGTATAGTTCCCGTTGTCCTCCTTCCATCGCACCAGGACCTTGCCCACGTCATTGGGCCCAACCGTCTCGCCGTAGTAGGCCACATCCTTTCCTTGGGCGGACATCATGGTAAGGGATGTGCAGCCCAATTGGAGTTTCATCATAGCTTTCATGGCATTCTCATCGGGTTCATCGGGGATTTGGGATTTATCTTCTTTCCAACTCTCCACAATTTTCCCCATTTCCTGGGCTATGTCCAACGGCGACAAGGCCTTGGGATATCGTCCCTTGGATATCTTAGCGAAAAAGGCTAATCCTTCCGCCAAATTTTCGGCAATAGTACCCTCGCCCAGATCCGTTTCCATAAGCGCTTCGTAGTCTTCCGGGATGGTTACTTCAAACAGGTCTGCAGTCAAAGGTACATTGAATTCAAAATTATCGATGGTCATGAAGATTGACTGGGAACCGTCTTCTGCCGTTGTTTCCAGTTCCACCAGGACCGGCATATTTGTTTTAACATCCACCCACACCCGACCAATCCCGCTACTGGAGAGGGCTTTGGCAGCCGGCGCTTTATCCGTTTCGAAACCTTCCACTGTGATGCCATCGATTTCACTGCGTCCCAGAGAAGTATATCCATTGTCCAAAAACGTATCCACAATCGCACGCGGATCCCCATTTTCCTCCTGCATTTTTTCAAAGAGGTCATCTGTTAAGGTGATTTTCAAATATTTCTTTTGCTGCGGCATTAAGCTGATAACCGCCCCATCCTTAATCGAAACGAAGGTACTTTGTTCGATATTCTCCTCTCCTGCATGCACTGTCGAATTCATCCGGATTCCATATTCGGTAGAGATATACGCCTCCATCTGTATCTCCATCGGCTTATCCTTGGGCATTCCCGGGATCCCCGTCATTGTCATCTGGATACGATAGGTAATCGTCGCTATGGCATTCAATTTCTCCTGTACGGCTTTGAGATCGACACTTGTGCCCTGAAATAGAATAATACTCACCAGTACCGCGATAATCGCTACGGCCGCTACGGCCAGTTTTCCAAATCGGCTCATGATCAGTCTCCTTAGTCTCAGTCGATTCCGGGCCTTGTCGGCGCAGCGCAGTTGGAATTGCTGCTCGCGGAAGATCCGGTCGATCACTACATTTTCAATTCCGTCATCCACATACGATTTGCTGTCGGTAACCAGTCGACTGTGAAGACCTTGAATCGCTGCCAGTTCCTCGCTGCATGTCAGGCATTCACTCAAGTGGCTCTGAACCTGGTTGTGCTGCTCTTCTCCCAGTAAACCTTCCACATACGCAACGAGTTGTTCCTGAATTTCAATGCAGTTCATTGTTGCACCTCACAATCTTGTACACACTCCTGGTTCCGAAGCATTTCCCGCAAGAGAGCATATGCTCGGGACAACGTTTTTGTGATCGTGCCGATGGGCATCTCAAGCTTTTGGGCGATCTCCTTACAGGAAAAATCGCCATAATAGCGAAGTAAAATCAATTCCCGATAGAAGTTGGGTAATTGGGCGATCGTATGAGCCAGGGAATGGTCATGGGACGCTCGTTGAGGCTTGGGCTGTTCGGCCAGATGCTCGATCGCCTCGGACTGCCGATGCCTTTGACGCTGCTGCTCCATGACCACCCGGTTGCTGATTCCCATGAGCCATGGAAAGAAGCTATTGGGATTTTTCAGCTTCGACAGGCTGAAATAGCTGCGAACAAAGGTTTCCTGCAGCACTTCTTCCGCCTGTTCCGCACTGCCTGTCCGGCCGACCAGATGCACCATCAGGACCGGATGATACCGCCGGACCAGATGACGGAAATCATCCGGATGCCCGTCCAGGCAACGACCGACATAATATTGATCGCTTGTCGCCATAAGGCTTCGCTCCGCCTTGCCTTTTTCTTAATTATACCCACAGAGCCGATCAAAAAAACGCAAAGACTCGAATCTTCTGTAAAATAGTGACTTAGACGGACGTTTTGCGGCATAAAATGTAAAACAAATTCAGGTAAGCTTTCCCACCTGTAATGATAGAGTGACTTATTTTTTTCTATAGAACGATGAGTTGATGATATTTTCTTCGTAAAATCAGTAATTTCCCTTATTGACAAGGAATAGAATCCGCAAAATAGTTTAAATAGAGAGGCTTATGTTATAAGTCCATTTAACTTGGGGATTTCAGGAAAATCCGCTCTTTTTAATAGATTGGACTGGATTGATCGTATAGTGTCTAAAACATTCATGTTTTTGGAGCATCCCAGCGGAAGAAGTGGGTCCAGGAAAGGAGCACTGTAACCAATTTCCGTGTTTACATTTATTACGATAAACGCTGTACGTTTCGAACCTGGCGGCAAGACACTATGAAGCATAGCCGGATGTATATTCGGTACCATCTACTGTTGAATTCACAAGACATATGAGATCGTTCTGGTATACAGGTTTCTACACATCTTTCGTCACAGAACTTTAGGCATTAAAACACGCGACAACTGCTGCATAAGCCTGCATGTCAGCTTCCCAAAAGACCTTTCATAACATTACATTGTTTGCCGCCTTTAATATCGATGATGTTCGCCGGACATTCAAACTTGTCAAAGCGCATTTGACTTCAACATGGAATTGTACAAGTCCAGATACGAGAAATTGTAAGTTTGGAAAGGATCTCAAAATGAACATAAAACAAACGGTACCTTATATAATAGGAATCTCTTTGCTATTTATCGTGCAAACCAATCAAACTCTGATTGCCGAATCTGCGTGCCAAGACGAAGTGGCTCTCGCTGCAAAGGGCTGGCTTACGATCCATCCTCATCCGTTTGAAAACGATATTGGATATGCACTCCGAAATATCGAAACGTTCAAGAAAGGACAATCCGATCCACTCTATTACGTCGTCAATTTACATCCTTCCGGTTTTATTGTTGTTTCAGGGGACAAGAAAATAGAACCAATTATCTCCTTTGCCAATAATGGTTCTTACGACGACAATCCAAAGAATCCCTTAGCTACATTGGTCAACAGCGATCTGAAAATCAGGATGATAACCGCAGTACAACAGAAGAATTCACCAAGACAAAACAGTGTTCTTTCCGCCGCGCAAAAAAAATGGCAAACGCTCATTCTGTCAGCCGGAAAATCGGAAGGCTCTATAAAAAGGGAGCCGCTGCCTCAGGTTTCTGATGTTCGCGTGGCCCCGTTACTTACGAGCCAATGGAATCAGGCGTCTGTATGCGGTTCGCATTGCTATAATTATTATACGCCGAAAAACTATGTATGCGGTTGTGTGGCGACTGCCCTGGCCCAAGTGCTTCGATTTTATGAATATCCTCAAGTCGGCCCATCGGCAGATTGTTTTACTATCTATGTCGACAGAGTTGCTCAATCCGCTTGTTTGCGCGGGGGCGACGAGATGGGAGGCCCCTATCTCTGGACCGATATGACGCTGATTCCGGATTGCAGTATCACGGACACGCAACGAGAGGCTATCGGTGCGCTTTGCTATGATTCCGGCATCTCCGTGGGAATGTGGTACGGCGCGTGGGCATCCGGCGCCAATACACTCACCTGTGCCTATTCCCTGAGGTCTGTTTTTGGATACGACAACGCTATTCAAGGATACAATTCGGCTCACAATATTGGTCCCGGCTTGAATACTATGGTGAATCCGAATCTGGACGATGGGAGGCCGGTTATTTTAGGAATATCTTCCTCCGACGGCGGGCATGCCATCGTCACGGACGGTTATGGATATGAAAGCGACACTCTGTATCACCATCTGAATCTCGGTTGGAGCGGATTGGATGATGCATGGTATAATCTGCCTGCTATTCCAACCTCTTATGTAACCTTCGAATCCGTTTACAAATGCGTATACAATATCTACCTCGAAGGCACCGGTGAAATTATCAGCGGACGTATAACGGATACATCAGGAAGTCCGATCTCCGATGTTCTGGTTACTGCGTTTCAACATGGCGCTACACAATTTAAAACGACAACAAACCAAAAGGGGATTTATGCCTTTTCGAAATTGCCTTCGGACACCACTTTCACGATTCGGACCAGTAAGGCGGGATTCCTGTTTACCGATCAGACGGTGAGAACCAGTAAATCGAGACACTTGTCTCCTGTTTCAGGTAACCTATGGCAGGTGGATTTTGTCGGGCAAAAACCACCAACCATCATTTATGTTGATAGAGATGCTCCGGGACTGAATGATGGGACAAATTGGAATGATGCCTTTAGGAGTCTCCAAGCAGCTTTGGATGTGGCTGAAAGCGGAGATGAAATTCTGGTGGCGGAAGGAACATATATTCCCACTCAGCAAACAGATCCTCCTGACAATCGATCGGTAACATTTCAATTAGTCAGCGGTGTTTCATTAAGAGGCGGATATGCAGGATATGCAATGCCGGATCCCAATAAGAGAGACATTCAGTTGTATGAAACGATACTTAGTGGTGATCTCAACGGGAATGATCAGCCAGATTTTATAAATCGTGACGATAATGCCTATCATGTCGTGACAGGAAACGACACAAACAACAATACTTTGCTGGAAGGATTTACCATCTATGGAGGAAACGGTGACGTTTATCGCGGTGGTGGTATATATAACCTTCAGGCATCGGTCTGTATTCGTTCCTGTTATTTTGTGGAAAACAGTGCATACAGCGGCGGCGGTATCTATAATGAAGACAGTAACGTGACGATCATCCACTGCAGACTGGAAGGAAACCGAGCCGTTGAAATTCCCGGAGGCGGCGGTATCTACAATCAGGACAGCGATGTTTCCATCGTCGATTGTTCCTTCATTCAGAATACGGCCGCATACAGCGGCGGGGCAGTGTTCAATAAGGGGGCCCAGTCAACACGAGCTTTTACCAATTGTGTGTTCATCGGCAACTCAGCCAATTATGGCGGAGCCGTTTCAAACAACAACTGCGGCCCCACAATCACAAACTGCCTTTTTACAGGAAACACGGCGACCTATTCCGGCGGCGCTCTGGAAGGGTATGGTGCTATTCTTACTGATTTTTTAAGCTGTACTTTTTACGGCAACAAGTCCATTCAGAGTTACGGTGGAGCGCTGTACGCACGAAACGGCAGTGTCGGTCGTCTGGTCAACAGTATCGTCTGGCTTAATACCGATCCCGGCAACCATCAATTGTCTCTGAATAATAGCGATCTTTATTTGATTCGCTGTGCTTATCCGGGTGATAAAAACTCTGTTTACCAGAGCGGAGATTGTACAGTGTACGACTGGGATCTGATCCATGAGGATCCTCTGTTTGTAGATCCTAACGGATCGGACTGTATCGTCGGCACTTGGGATGATAACCTGCGATTGCTCGATGGTTCCCCTTGTGTGGATGCGGGGGATAACGACTGGCTGCCGGTGGATACTGCAGATCTGGATCAAGACGGAAATACAACCGAGCAGATTCCGCTGGATCTTTATGGACAGGAAAGGATCTCAGATGGAGACGGTGATGATGATACTATTGTTGATATCGGCGCCTGTGAACTACAGACACCAGACGAATTTATCCTCATTCCTACACAACGATCACCTGATATCAACCAAAACGGTGTCGTTGATCTGAGTGATCTGATTCTTTTAACTTCCGCATGGTTGGAAAATAAAACCGATCCGGCCGATATCTATCCGTTGCCGGACGGGGATCAAGTTATCAATTTATCTGATTTTTCGGAATTGTCTGCCCACTGGCATTTTGGAATAGATCAATAATCATTCGGTAGATGCAATTCCAAGCATAAGATTTACGTTTTCTGGTTCTCCGATCAAGGCTGTGGAATATATTGAAAACTCACAACTTTATAATAACATACTTACCCAACCATCCCTAAATATGGTATAATATTACTTTGTATTAATAACCTTGATTTCGGAGGAAATTGAAAATGAGAAAGACGGCTTTGATTGTCACTTTACTTGTATTGACTCTTTTGGCCCTTCCCGTCTGGGCACAACGTCGGGAAATCCGCATCCCGGATATCTATGGCTATACGACACTTAAATGTGATTTCCACATGCATACGGTCTTCTCTGACGGGCTGGTCTGGCCAACGGTCCGGGTCGATGAGGCATGGCGAGAGGGACTTGACGCCATCAGCATTACCGACCATATCGAATATCAGCCTCACAAGGCGGATGTTCCCACCAATCACAACCGACCCTATGAAATCGCCGCCGGTAAAGCCGCGGGTCTGGGCTTGCTCCTGATCCGAGGCACGGAGATCACCCGGAATACCCCTCCCGGTCATTTCAATGCCATCTTTCTTAATGATATCAATCCGCTGGACACAAAAGATTTCTTTGATGTGCTCGAAGCGGCTAAGGCCCAAAAGGCCTTTGTATTCTGGAATCACCCGGGCTGGAAGGCCAAACCCGGAGAAAAGTATATCGCCGATATCAATGAACAGATCCGTGAAAAAGGCCTAATCCAGGGTGTCGAGGTTGTGAACGGTCGCAGCCACTATGCCGACGCCCATACCTGGGCACTGAATCACAACTTTACCCTGATGGGCAACAGTGACATCCACAGCCCAGCCGACAACGACCAAATGCAGCCCGAAAACCATCGCACAATGACTTTGGTCTTTGCCAGAGAAAAAACCGTCGAGGCCATCAAGGAAGCCCTACTTAAGGGCCGGACGGCTGTTTATTTTGGCAATACCATCATCGGCAAGGGTGACTTCCTTGAGGGGATCTTCGAGGCATCAATTCATGTGCAAAAGCCATATGTTCAGAGCAAGAATGCGGTCTCTGTTCTGGTAACCAACGAATCGGACATCGATTTTGAGCTACGGCGGACCGGCAAAGTCGGCCCATCGACGATTACTTTTCCAGCCGGGCAAAGCACCTTTGTCAAGATTCCCATCGACAAAGACGGCAAGGCAGAACTGGCCTATACAGTCACGAATCTCTGTACCGCACCCGGCAAAGGCCTTTCTCTCTCAACGACGTTTTACGCTGACTGATTGCTTACTTTCAAATGGAACGATTGAAGGCGAATCGAAATGATTCGCCTTTTTTTGTATATCGAGACGGCCAGGAGCCTGCCAAACGTCGAAATCGCTTCCCGACGGCTGCTGGAAGACACGTACGACACCTATGACTAACGAACACCGATGGTACGCATCTTGATCGCGTAGAGACCCTTGCTGGCCGTGATAAAGAGAGTCTTTCGGTCTTTGCCGCCGAAGGTGACATTGGCCGTCCATCGTTCGGGCACATCGATCTGGCGAATTTTCTTGCCGTCCTTATCAAAGACCGATACACCACGACCGGTCAGATATACGTTGCCCTCGTTATCGATGGTCATTCCGTCCGATCCCAGCTCACAGAATAATTTTTTATTGCTCAATGTCCCGTCGGCATTGATGGAATACGAATACGTCTTACCCGCCCGGATATCGGCCACATACAGTGTCTTGCCGTCCGGCGTACCGATAATGCCGTTGGGCTGCTGCAAATCGTCTGCCACACGGATCAGCTTCTTTCCATCAGCGGACAGGAAGTAGACACACTCACCATCTTGCGGCCTGGCGTCATGTTGCCACCAGGGACGTTTGTAAAATGGATCGGTAAAATATATTCCCCCGTCCGGCCGCACCCAAAGGTCATTTGGGCCGTTTAGAATTTTATCCTTGTACTTGCCCAGAACAACAGTGCGGTTTCCCTGTATATCAATCCGCCACAGTTCATTCTTCTCGTCGGCGCAGGCCAACAGGTTACCTTCCTTGTCAAAGTACAATCCGTTAGACCGTCCGCACGGTTTCATGAATACAGTCAAAATATCGCGCGTATCCCACTTGAGAATGCGGTCGTTCGGCTGGTCGGTGAAATAGACGTTGCCCTCCACATCGACCGCGGGCCCTTCAGTGAAACTGAAACCCCGGCTGAGCACCTCAAGCTCTGCTCCCGGCGCAACTATATCCTCGGCCGCAAGACCATACCCACCGAACACACACGCAACCACCAGAACACTACACATACTTCTCATCGTAATTCTCCGACAAAAAATGCATTTTCTCACCATTATCTGCCCCACGATCCCGAACCGAAACCCGGGATTTCCATAACTTCATAACCATGCTTCTGACAACAGGCATTGGCTGCATCGACAAGCTGCTTGTTACCGGAGTCGAAAAAGATATTCACAACCGACAAGGATTCATCCCCTTTCGGAAGGCTGTTCAGCTTGCTAATCATCGGGCTTATCGTATCATCCATTCCCAGGCTGATCAATTTACTTGTAATCGTCGCCGGGCTTTCCTCGTTCAGCGCTTTCATAAACAGCTGCCTGACCTTGGGGTTGCTCTTCCACAGACTTCGGATCCTGGCAATGTCTCCGGTGCCGCTTAAAGAGTATATCTCCTCTTCAAATGTCGAGGGTTTCCACCCGAGCTTATCGAGGGGACGGGCAACGACATCCGCTCCGCCGAAGCTGTTCATTCGTTTTGCCAGAATCGGAACCACGCGTCTGTCGCCGATCTGTCCCAGCACACGGGCGATTTCCCGAGTGTCACGACCTCCTTTTCTGTTGAACTCTTCGAGCAGGGGATCGACTGCCGACTGCCCCATCCGCTCAAGAGCATCCCACTGTTCGTTGGTAACCATGACAAGGACTTTCTCCTTATCAGTCACCGGTTTCCAGCCAAGCTGAGTCAAACCGGCCAGAGTCTCTTTTCGCGTGAAGGTGTTTTTCTCCAATTCCTCGACAAACACCGGAGCCGCCGCGAGATCACCGAACGCCAACAGCGCCGCCCTGGCCTTGTCCTGTGTGAATTTGTTCTCTGTACGAGCCACGTTCATTAAGGGTTCAATCGCCCGTTTATCACCCAGATCCCGCAGCGCAGCAATTGTCTCGGAGATGGTAAACGGATCATTGGATTTGAGAACCTCAATTAACGGTTCCACGGCACGTTTGTCACCGATTTTCTGGAGGGCGACGACTGCCTCTTTCCGGGTTGAGTTATCCTTCAGCAGCGCCAGTAAAGGTGTGACCGCCGACGGATCGCGGGATTCCCCCAAAGCGTCGATCACGTCGTTCTGCACCATCCGATCCGACAGCATTGCAACCAAAGGTTTGGTCGCAAGGGGATTGCCGCTTTTGCCCAGCGCAGCGGCTACTTCCTGCCGCACGAAAAGATCGCCATGCTTTGTAGCCCGTGCAAGAAGCGATATTGCCTGATCTGAACCGATCATGCCCAGCTTTCTCACGGCATCCTTACATACATCGACATTCCGATCATACAACGCCATTTGAAATGGTCGCATCGCCGCCGTACTTTTCATGCTCCCGATCGCTTTGGCTGCGGCTTTCGCGACCAGCTCATTATCATCATTCATAGTGCGGACCAGCGGCATCACGGCGCTGGGATCACCGATCTTGCCCAGAGCCTCGGCCGCAGCCATCCGAACCGCTGCATCCATACTCTCCTGCGTCCCCCGTACACTGATATCCCTGCTGGACCGGGCCAGGGCTTCTCTTGCCGCACTCCCGGCATCCGAATCGCTATCGGCTGTGGCCGCTTTCAAGGCCTTCTGTGCGACAGGATCACCTATCTCACCCAACGCATCGGCGGCAAGCTCGCGGACTTTGGGATCCTCATGCTTTAGAAGTTCCAGTAATGGCTCCAGCCCATGGCTGAAACCCAGTGAAGCCAACGCCTCTTTTGCTTTCTCTTCCAGCGGATAATCGGAATTGAACTGCGAAAAGCTCGGGGGAGTGTTTCGGGGTGTCCGGTCCCGTGTGGTTCGACCGTTGATATCTCTTGAGGGTATTCTCGAAGGTCGAGTTCTGCTGCGCAACTCTCTGCTGCGTTCCATTTGTTCTCGTATTCTTTGCATCCTTTCTTCGGCAGACTCTGCTTCCCTGGGTTGAAAAGAACGCGATTCAAATTCGTTGCTTTCCTCTTCGTTCGAGGTGGGGGAGATAAACGAATTCAAGGCCTTCACTCCGTAACTCGTTCCAATCGCCGCGATAGCCTTGACCGCCTCTTCCTCGGCAAACGAATTTGATTTGGCAACCATAACCAGAGGCTCGATCGCTCGGGGATCGCCGAGTTTGCCCAATGCGATTACCACCGGTACGGCATCACTAGGCATATGCGGATTCAGTCGTGCAATGATTACATCAAAAGCGCGCGGATCGCCAATCTCGCCCAGCGCGACAATTGCTGCTTCGTGGGTGCGGCCGGTCATATCCCTTTCGTTCAAAACCTCCAACAGCGCAGGGACCGCCCGGACATCGCGCAATTTCCCCAGTTCCTCTGCCACTCTGATCCGTGTTGTAATATCCCTGCTCTTTAGACCTGTAAGATAAGATCTCAACAAGGTTGTGTCCGTATTGTTTACCGGAAGCGGTCTCAAGGTCGCTCGAGCCACCTTCAACTTTGCCGCTTTTACTATTTCTTTCGCGCTGTCCTCGGGTGTATCGACTTCTTGTCGAGTCGTTGGCCGAACATTTCCTCCGCCGATCGATCCGGAGGTATCCTCGAGCAGTTCGATCAAAGGCTGAACCGCACGCCTGTCTCCCAGTCCTCCCAGTTTCTCGGCCGCATCGCACTTAACCATGGCATCGCGGTCTTTTAATTGCTGGATTAACTCTTCCACCTCATTGACTGCATATACTCCCCCTGCCCAAACCAGAACCATGAACAACACCTGAAGTTTCCGCATTGTAGATCCTTACATTTCCCCCGGCTGTCAATCCGTGTTTCACAAAACAACGATAAAATTAATAGGCTCCCTTGACCCGCACCGGAATCGCATAGAATCCCGTACGCGCCGTGATAAACAACATTCGTCGGTCCGATCCGCCGAAGCATACATTCGCCGGCCGTTCGGGCACTTCGATCTTTTCGACCAGCCCACCTGCCGGGCTGTAGACCAGTACCGCATCAGCGGTAATATACACATTGCCTCTCTCATCCATCGTCATGCCGTCACAGCCGCTCTCGACGAACAGTGCCTTGTTACCAAGCGTGCCGTCCGGTTTAATCCTGTATTTATACACCTTACCCTCGCCCTGGTCGGCCACATACAGAGTCTTTCCATCGGGCGTGCCGATCACACCATTGGGCCGGGTCATGTCGTCGATCACACGGATCAGGCCCGCCTGGTTCGGCAGAAGGTAATACACATGCTCGCCCATTTCCATATTGTCCCGGTTGCCGTATCGAGGATCGGTAAAATATACTCCGCCCTTCGGATCAATCCACAGGTCATTGGGGCTGTTCAGCTTCTTTCCTTCGAATTCGTCGGCCAGGACCTGTGTAGTACCCTCGTTGGGCGGATATATCAGCAGCATCCGGTTGCCCCCCGCACAGGCCAGCAGGTTGCCTTTCTTGTCGAAGAACAGCCCGTTGGCTCCGCCGGTTTTGATCTTATAGACGCTCAGTTTGCCGTCGAGCGACCATTGATGAATCCGATCGTTGGGAATGTCAGTGAAGTACACGTTCCCCGCCTTGTCCGCCGCCGGCCCTTCGGTAAATCCGAATCCGTCGGCCAGTTTCGTAACCGTCGCTCCCGGGATGGTTACCGGTCCGGTTTGTTCGGCGGTTATTTCCGTCCCCGTCTGACAACCTGCGATCACCACCCCCAACACCGCGATCAGCATTCTCCATCGACTTGTCATGGTAAATCCTCCTGATTCAAATGGGTTATTCTTCTCTAACCTCTCATATGGTTTACCCTTCGCGGATCTCGCGTTTGGCCTTATCGAAAATCATACGCTTTCCCGTATCATAGGCTCGCACCGCCATGATACAGGCGACCGCATGCTGATAGCCCGCATCGATCGAGGCGTTGGGCGTCTTGCCGCTGCGGATGCACTGAAGCCAGTCCAGAAAATGATCAGGCATGGGCACATCCTCGACCGGCAGCTTTCCGCGAATCTCGCCGCGTCGTTTCGGCCCGCCCTCCGCGGTGATAAACGGCGCTGTCCAAGTCACCATATCCATCACGCCGGCATCTCCGAATATTTTAAAGCTGTTGCCGCTGCCGTTTCCGAAGTTGGTCGAATAACTGACCATGAACTCCTCCGGATAGATCCACAGGGCCTGTACATGATCCGGACAGGTAAAGTGGTGCTCATCCTTCCACGTGAATGTCCCGCCCAGCGAAACGCAGCTTTTGGGGAACTCGGCCCCGGTGATGTAATGCACCAGGTCGATGAAGTGGCTTGCCAGTCCCGGCACCGGCCCGTCGGAGAAATCGCGGTATCCGTACCAGCCGGAATACAGCACCGGATCGAACGGACGCATCGGCTGATCGGCCAGAAATTCCTTCCAGTCGAGGTCCTCGGCCTTGACATCCTTTACATACCCGTACCAGTACGGCCGTTCACCGTTGCGGCATTGCTCGATCCGTCCGACCTTGCCCAGAATGCCCGTCTGATACAACTTGCGGCAGCCTGTAAAGCTGGGCAGCGAACGAAGCTGGGTGCCGATCTGTACGGTCACGCCGGCTTTCTTAACCGCATCATAGGCGGCGTTGAGTCGATCCATATACCGGGCCAGAGGCTTTTCACAGTAGACATGCTTGCCCGCTTCGGCCGCGGCTTTCAGGTGCATCGTATGCTGGTGGTCGCAGGAAGCGATCATTACCGCATCGACGTCCTTAAGCGCCAGCAGCTCGCGATAGGAGGAAAACATGCGGGCGGGCTTGCCGTACCATTCCTTAGCCATGTTGCTTGCCGTCTCACGGGCAATCCGCCACGGATCGCAGACTGCGGTGATTTCCATATTCTGGGATTTGGCGTGGGCATGCACGCCTTTCATATGGGCGTCACGCCCCCGGCTGCCGCAGCCAATGATACCGACCGAAACCCGGTCGTTGGCCCCGATTACCCGCGAATAGCTCAGCGCCGACATCGCCATTACCGTGCCGCCGGCAACAGCGCCTTTCATAAACGTTCGTCGCGAACAGTCCTTACCCATGGCTACATCCTCCACTGGATACAGGTTATTTCCATCGGCCCGACATTGTACCATTTCCTTGATCTGTAAACAAATCCATTCCCACCCGCCTTTTAGAGAGGGTGCTTTGGCTTTGATACAAGGAAAAGCCGAAACTCGAAAATTGAATATCCTCCTGTGATCTGCCTCCTGTTGGACTCATCGGCCCACATCGGCGGGTATTATACCAGATTCCCCCTGAAAATCAAGAGATTTACCTCCACTTTGATGATTTACTTTCCTTTCGAAATACGCTGCCATCCGGGCTCCCATTGTCATCCCGGCCTTGAGCCGGGATCTAGGTTTGAGCATGTAGATCATATGGTGTCGTTCTGGATGCCGGGTCAAGCCCGGCATGACAATCGTTAGCCTCTTGTTCACAGTCATCCTCCTCCAGTATTTCCATGGCGGTTTTCTTCTTCGGTCGGCGGCTGCTGTGGTGCCACTTGGCTACGGCGGCCTGCCACGACCGCATCGGCACACGCCCGACCTGCCAGCCGTTGGCCTGGTAGTAGTGATAAAACTGGGCCCCATCCACCTCGTAGTTCTCCTGTTGAATGAAGGATTGAATCTCCTCCAACGTGGGCGGTGCAAAACGCTCGCGTTTTGTCCCCTCTCTCTTCTTATCCTTCTTTTCATTCTTATCCTTCTTGTTAGTTGTTAGGTGTTTGTTGGCTGTTTGTGACTCGTTTGTTACCCGTTTGTTAGTTGCTTTGTTAGCTTGCGTTTCTTCACACTGCCAAGTCTCCCAATGACAAATGGTTATAAGCCGATTGGACTTTGTTGATTGGTATGTTAGAAATCCGAACCTTTCAAAACGGTGGAGTGAAGTTCGTATATTTTGGATGGTTACACCTTTTCCACAAAGCTTCTTTATAGATGCTAATGACGTGACCATCTGGCCCGGTTGGCAGTCGTAGGGTCGGCCCTGATAATCATTTACGATTTTCAATGTTTTATTTACCATAGGCGATGAACTTTATGCTTGCCTGCTGTCCTGTTTGTCCGTTATCATGTCGTCCGGTTTATGAATCCTGTCAACAAGGAGAAACACGGAGGTTGGTATGCCTGACAAAAACATTATCCTCTGCGGGATCGTTTTAATCCTGATTTGTACCCCTGTTACTCTTTCCGGCACCTATTCCGGCGGCTCAGGCACTATCGACGATCCCTACCGGATCGCCACTGCTGAAGACCTGATCGCCCTGGGCCAGACCACGGATGACTACGACAAACATTTCATCCTGACCGATGACATTGACCTGAGTGGGTATACTTTCGATAAGGCGGTTATCGCTCCCCAAATTGGAAGAGGCGGAGAATTTAGAGGAATTGCTTTTACTGGTACCTTCAATGGAGATGGCCACAAGATTCTGCATTTGACGATCCAAGGGTACGACTTTTTAGGTCTGTTTGGACAACTCGAACAATTGGCGTCACCCGCTATGATTTTCAATTTAGGTTTGGAAGAGGTGGATATCCATGGGAACGGTCCGTATGTGGGAGGACTGTGCGGAAGCAATGGAGATTCGGAGTATAATCCATCTGGAGGGACAATCAGTAATTGTCATGTCACCGGTACAGTCAGTGGAAGAAATCATATTGGCGGCCTTATCGCCTGGAATTCAGGGAGCATCACTACGTGTTACAGTAACAGCATTATTATAGGTGAGGATTTTGTCGGGGGGCTTGTGGGTTACAATTACTGGAGCAGCAGTATCAGCGCAAGCTACAGTACCGGAATGGTCACAGGAGTTGAATATGTCGGGGGGCTTATTGGGTATAATTGTGATGGCTGTATTTCTACGTGTTACAGTACTGCCATGGTTTCAGGGAATTCGAGGACTGGTGGTCTTGTGGGTGTTGACTTATATGGCACTATCAATAAGAGTTTCTGGGATGTGGACATTTCCGGACAACTCGACAGTGCCGGGGGGACAGGCCTGACCACAGACCAAATGCAGCAGATTGATACATTTCTGGAAGAAGGATGGGATTTTACCGATGAAATTGCCAATGGTACCTGTGATTACTGGCAGATATCGGAAGATGAGTATCCCCGATTGCACTTCAGTGGTGCTAACCATCCGGTGATGCCGGAGGGGCTTGGAACTTACGAACAGCCTTATTTGATTCGGGATACCCGCGATCTGGGAACCGTGTGGTTTGAGCCTCTCGCCCATTATCGTATGGAAACATCCGTGGATCTTTCGGGGATCACATGGTTGATGGCCCCTGTTCCATGTTTTGGAGGTCGCTTTGACGGCAATGATCATGTGATTCGCAATCTTCATATCCAGGGCGGTGGTCATCTGGGTTTGTTTGGAAGAGTAATATCAGGAGCAAAAATTTTCAACATAGGCCTGGAAGCTATAGAGGTCCATGGAACCGACGATTACGTCGGTGGTCTCGCAGGTTACAATCACGGCAACATTATTGCAAATTACAGCAATGGGAAAATTTCAGGCAATGATTATATTGGAGGTCTTACAGGTTTTAATGACTGGGGGGGCAGTATTAGTTTGTGCAATAGTAACGGTTCAGTGATTGGCACAGGGCTTTATATTGGCGGTCTTGCAGGTTTTAACGACGGAAATATCATCTCCTGCAATAGCACCAGTTATGTCAATGGAAGTAATTATTTTGGCGGACTCGTTGGCCAAAATGACTATGTTGGCTATGTCATCGCCAGTCATAGTAGTGGCAGGGTTGGTGGTTCTGGTGGTGGACTTGTAGGTGTCAATTTGGGGAGCGTAACTAAATGTTTTTGGGATGTAAAAAGTTCGGGACGACCTTACAGTGATGGGGGTATAGGTCTGACTCCTGAGCTAATCCAGCAGATTGATAAGTTCCTGAATGAGGGATGGGATTGTGCCAATGAAACCGTCAATGGTACTAGTGATTACTGGCAGATATCGGCAGGTGAATATCCTCAACTGCATTATCATAGCGGCAACCGGCCGGTAATGCCCGAAGGATTGGGAACCGCCGAAAAACCTTATCTTCTACGTGACGCTACGGATCTGGGAAAGGTATGCTATGAACCTTGTGCTCACTACCGTCTGGAAGCATCCGTGGACCTTTCGGGAACCACATGGTCGATAGCCCCTGTACCATGGTTTCGTGGACAGTTTGATGGTAATGACAATAGAATTCATAATCTCCATATCCAGGGCGATAGTCATTTAGGTTTGTTTGGAAAAACATTGCCGGGAACGATAATATCTAATTTGGGGCTGGAGACAGCAGAGGTCCATGGAACAGGTATTTACATTGGCAGCCTCGTTGCGATAAATTCGGGCACTATCACAGACAGTTTTTGCACCAGCACAATTGATGGGAATCATTATGTTGGAGCACTTGTTGGTTGGAATCAGCCGCTTAGTTACATCACTACCAGTTACAGTACCAGCATGGTCTCCGGAGAGCGCTCTTCTGGAGGTCTCGTAGGTCTTAACTTCGGTATAATATCTTCATGCTACAGCACCGGGACGATGGAAGGGGATAATCTTATTGGTGGTCTAGTAGGTTGGAACGATATAGGAAGCAGTGTAATTGACTGCTACAGTACCGCTGCTGTTAGCGGTGAGTGGGGTGTCGGCGGTCTCGTGGGTTTGAATTGGGGGGGAAGTATTGTTAGCAATAGTTTCTGGGATATTGAAACTTCCGGAATGACTACAAGCGACGGGGGAACAGGCTTATCAACCGCCCGGATGCAGGATATCGATACGTTTCTGTCGGCGGGGTGGGATTTTGTCAATGTCTGGGATATCGGCCAAAACCAGACCTATCCCTATCTGCGGAAGTATTCGGCGGCGGATCTTAACAAAGACAAAGAAGTCAATCTCCTCGATCTGAGCGTTCTTTCCGAGCAATGGCTTATGGGACAGTAGCCCTCGAGTGGGCGAAAATTGGTTTGACAAGTCATCGGCAAAACGATTCCAATAGAGGATCACGTACAGTCCCGAACAGAAACCCAAATCGATGACAGGAGCAGGAAGATGAAACAAGACATGCCAAACCAGACCACGTCAACATTCCGTATTGTTCTTCTGGTCGCAATGATCGGCCTGATGCCCATCTTGATCTGCGGGGATGTGGACTCGGCCCAGCAAGTCAATGTGCAGCAGCTTCGGGCGGGCAAAAATTTCATCCCGACCCGGGTGTACAGCCTGGAAGAGGATCTGGAAATCCTGGTTCTCTTTGCGAACCTGCGCGTCGCCGATGTCAGCGACGGCATGGACAAGGCGGGCCTGCAGAACATCGGCCTGATGGATCCGGCAATCCATCCTTCCTGGAAGGATACGCAGAAGTTCACGCACCGGATCGTAGGCGTCGCCGTCACCGCACGTTATGTTCCCACGCAGAAATCCCCGGCAGGGCATCGGGAGACCGAGGATTTCGACAAGTGGGTGGGCCAATGGTATAGCGAGATTTCCCCCGAGCCGTTCACGCCGCTGCTTCGACCGGGAACCGTGCTGGTCATCGACGATGCCGACAGTACGGATGTGGGTACGATCGGCTCCAACAACATCATGGGCTGGAAGAAGCGGGGCTGCGTCGGCGTGGTAACCGACACCGGCTCGCGCGACACCGACGAGATCGCCGCCGAGGGTATTCCCCTGTACCTTCGTCATGTCACGCGGGGCATCCGCCCGGGACGCAACGAAATCGAATCGGTCAACCGGCCCATCGAGTGCGGCGGCGTGCTGGTCATGCCCGGCGATATCATCGTCGCCGACGGGGACGGTGTGATCGTCGTTCCACGGGCCAAAGCCAAAGAAGTCGCCGTCTATGCCGGGGCGACTTTGACGACCGACAAGGCCCAGCGCAGAAAATTATATGAAGACCTGGGACTGAAACTGGACGATTCGGTCAAGTAGCCAGCGTCGTTCAATATGGGTAAAACTGCATTTATCGGACGTGTAAAATTGCGGTTTTTCGTTCAAAAATGCGGTTAAAGGTCTGCGTCCCGGCAACCGAAGTAACCTTGAGAGATGATATGTGAACAATCCCTGTCTGAGGGTTACTTTTGGATACGAACAGACGTAAACGCATCCGACGGCTTGTGCATCGGCTCAATCAGCAGCGTCGTCGGCAGGCACAGAAGATCGATATTCTCTGCAACGACATGGTCGCTGCGCATAAGGATTTTGTGATTCAACTCAATAGCCTAATGTTCACCACAAATTTTTATGAGTCGATCCTGGGACACAGCGATCTGCGGGAATTACTGGAAACCGTAGCCCAATGGATCCAGCAACGTATTTCTGGGGCACATGTGGCTGTGTTCCTGCTAACCGGTGAAAGCATCGAGATGCATTGCGTGGACAACGACAATCCGATCGGATTGGATGCAAACGGGATCGAGCACTGCTTCACGCCCGAGGTAATACGAAACATCAGCCGGGCCAACTGGATCTGCTCCCTGGGGGATATGATCCGGCTGGGCCTGCGATGCGATTGCCGGCCCATGGACAGGGTCTCAGCCGCTGCGGTGCCCTTAGGCCGTTATCAACCTGGTGTTGGTTTCCTGCTGATCTACCGCTCGTCGGATACCCCCCTGCTGCCCGGGGAACTCCGATCACTGGCAGGGATTACACCCGGATTGAGCCGAGCGATTCAGGCCTGTCGAAAGTTTACCCAAACCCCCCAACCGGGATAATCCTTAAGCCCTCGAATTTCCCAGGCATTTCTTAAATTACACGTTACATTTTCCACTGTCTCTGATACTCTCTTTTGGAATTCCTTATTCTTTCAAAAGCAATGGATTTACGTTGAAAGATCGTAGGATTTTCTGCGGTGAATCTTGTTACCTGAAGGCGGATATGCACACTATCTAGCAGGAATCTTAATATCAATAGGCAGCTTATTACCGGATAGAGTTGTAAAATCATGAATTTTTGTAACAAAACCAAAGCTCTAAGCGTCAAAATAAGGAAGGCGGAGTATGTACCTGTCCAGGCTGATGCTACAATGGGCGTCTCCTTTGGGAAGGTTGATTTAAGTCCTTTTTTCGTATATAGTTATAGTCTTTTAAAATCCATTCACCTCCAAGGAAGTTGATGAAATTGAAGATAGAAGAACGCAAAAAACTGGGCCAGATGCTGTTGGAGCGGTCCTACGTGGAACCGACAGCCCTGGAAAGGGCTTTGGAACAGCAAAAAAGCCGAGGCGGAAAGATAGGCCAGGTACTGTTGGAACTGGGGTATATTAAAGCTCGGCATCTGAATGAAACTTTGGCGGCTCAGGCCGGTATCAGCCGGATAAATCTGGATCAGTGCAATATTTTACCTGAAGTTCTGGGCCTGATTCCCGCCGAACTTGTCAGTAAATACAATGTTTTCCCGCTGGAACGGCAAAACGGTCGGCTGACCCTGGCAATGGCCGATCCGTTTGACAGCCTGGCTATCGAGGAAATCCGTCTGGTAACCGGTCTTTCTATTCGTCGCCGTTATGGCAGCCCGGCCGACCTGGAAAAGGCCATTCACCAATACTACGGAAGCAATGTCTCCCGAATGCTGGAAGACCTGGCCCCGGCCGAAAGAAAGACTGCCGACCAGGTCCAGGCCGAGATTATGGATAACGGTGAAATCAGTACAGCCAAGCTGCATGAGTTGGCCCGGGAGCCATCTCTGATCAACCTGGTTAATCTGGTTATTTTCGAAGCGATTGACGCCCGAGCCAGTGATATTCACATCGAGCCATTCGAGAAAGCTGTCAAGATCAAGTATCGGATTGACGGGATGTTGATCGAAAAGTCCAGTTCGCCCAAACGGCTTCAGGCAGCAATTATCTCACGTGTCAAGATTATGGCCGGTATGGACATCGCCGAGCGATTTGTGCCCCAGGATGGACACATCGAATTTGTCAGCGGGGCAACCAAGATCGACCTGCGTGTCTCGACCGTGCCAACGGTGTTTGGCGAATCGATCACAATGCGTATCTTGGATCGCAGCGCCGCCCTGATCGAACTGGAAGACCTGGGCATGAATCAAGAGACACTGGTTGGATATAACCACTGCCTGGGTAAATCGCACGGAATCGTCTTGGTTACAGGCCCGACCGGCAGTGGAAAAACGACAACCCTCTATGCCTCCCTGAACAAGATTTTTGATCCGAGTCTGAAGATTATCACGATCGAAGATCCGGTAGAGTACCAGCTTGACGGTATCATCCAGATGCCGGTCAATCCACGCCGAGGCCTGACCTTCGGACGGGGTTTGCGGCATATTCTGCGACAGGACCCCGATATCATCATGGTGGGTGAAATCCGCGACAAAGAAACGGCCGACATCGCCGTTCGAGCCGCGTTGACGGGGCACCTGGTATTCTCTACGCTGCATACCAACGATGCGGCCGGAGCGATTACTCGATTGATCGATATGGGAGTCGAACCATTCCTGGTAGCCAGTTCCCTGGAAGGAGTTTTGGCCCAGCGACTGGTGCGAAAGATCTGTCCGGCCTGTAAGGTTCCGTATAAACCCAGCGACAGCCTTTTGGAGAGCCTGAATAACTCGATCACGATTTTGCCTGATGATCCGTTGTATCATGGAAAAGGATGTGAAGAATGTAATGGAACGGGCATGAGGGGCCGAATCGGTATCTTTGAGTTATTGCGGATCAATGAGCCCCTGCGCAAGCTAATCGCCACCCGACCGACAACCGAGCAGATCCTCGAGAACGCACCGGAAGATCATGTCTCGATGCGGCACGGAGGCATACTTAAAATCTTACAGGGGGTAACCACCCCGGAGGAAGTCCTGCGGGCCACGCAGGGCATCGAAGAAGATTAACGGCACATCGAACAAGCCGAGCAAGTACGAAATGCCGGAGGAAACGAACAGGAAATGAGAGGATATTGCGCTTTAGTGTGCGCCGGAAAGAAAAATAGATTGGTATTGGAATGGCTGAATTCGTATACAAGGGTGTGAATAAGGGAGGTCAGTCGGTCAGTGGCGTGGTCGAAGCGGTTGATCGTCGCAAAGCTGTAGCCGATCTGGCTGCACAAGGTCATTTTGTCTCGGAACTGATCGAAAAGGCCGGGGCGATCCGTGAAGCGGTCGCCGCAGCGGCGCCTTCGGTGTCTACCCGTAAATTTTCGCTTGCATCCAATCGGATCACAAGCAAGGATATTGTGGCAATGACCGCACAGCTCAGTACAGCCCTTCGTACGGGACTTCCGATTCTTAATGCCATTCAGATCATCGCCGAACAGCAGAATAAGCCTCCTCTTAAAAAACTCCTTCTGGATCTGGCTGAAGCCGTCCGGGCAGGCGATTCGTTGTCCGAGGCCATGGCCGAATATCCAAGAGTTTTCAGCAAGCTGTTTGTCTCGATGGTGCAGGTTGGAGAGACGGGCGGAATTCTGGACCAGACGATACATCAGCTTTCCAAACTGCTGTTACGCGAACAGAAGACCAAAACAAATATGAAGAACGCCCTGGTCTATCCGTCGCTGGTTCTGGTGGCCGGAATTATTTCGGTGATCATTATGCTGACGGCGGTGTTTCCCAAAATGATCGACACTCTGGGCGGGTCGGTGGCCCTGATGCCCTGGCCGACACGGATGCTCATGGCCTTAAGCAATTTTTTAATCGACTTTGGCTGGCTTGTAGCGGTACTTGTTGGAATCCTCGGCTATTTATTCGTCAAATGGAAACGAAGCGAGTCCGGGCGACTGGCCTGGGATACGGGTTTGCTGAAAGTGCCCATTCTGGGGAATGTCCTGCGGGCCATTGCCGTGGGCCGTTTTGCCCGAACCCTGGGCGCGCTGGCTAAAAGCGGCATCAATATTCTCCCGGCGCTGGGTGTAGTGCGGGATACGCTGGGCAATGAGCTTCTGGGGCGAAAAATCGATGAGGTTGCCGAGAAGGTCAAGACCGGCGAGCCGGTCGCAACGCCGCTTGCGACATCCGGTCTGTTTCCCCCGCTGCTGGTGCAAATTGTCAATATCGGCGAGCAGACGGGCACTATCGACGAGCTGCTCTTGAACGCCGCCGATACCTTCGATGACGAAGCCGATACGGCCATTACCCGATTTATGGCAGTCTTCCCGGCTTTGTTGATCATGATCCTGGCTGTGGTCATTGGATTTATTATCGTAGCGACTCTGCTGCCCATCATGTCAATGGACCTGGGAGGCATCGGGGGGTAGGACAATCAGGAAAGGATGACGGAATGAATCGAAGAACACGTAAGAACAGGCGAAAAGGCTTTACACTGATCGAGTTGGTGATTGTGGCGGTCATTCTGGCATTGTTGGGCACGCTGGTAGTACCCAACATTGTCAAGAAATTCGGCAAGGCCAAACACAATATCGCCAAGGCCAAGATGAAACTCGTGGAAGGGGCGCTGATCGAGTTTCAGGTGGATTGCGGGCGATTCCCATCGGATACCGAAGGGCTTGGGGCACTTGTTGTGATGCCTGATGATCTGGAAGGAAAGTGGGATGGGCCCTACCTAAAGGAAAAGCAATTACTCGATGCCTGGGAACAGCCGTTTCTTTATATCGCAGAGGGCGAAATCAATCCGGGTAGTTTCGATCTGATCAGCTATGGCGCCGATGGAGCAGAAGGCGGTGAAGGCGAGAACGCAGACATTTATAACGATGAATAATCGGTCATGTATCCTCCGATGCAGACGACATGGATTCACTCTGATTGAAATCCTGGTCGTGACAATCATTGGCGTAATGCTCATGGGCGGTATGTTAAATGTGTCCGTACAGCGTTATCGACGGATGCAGGTAGAACAATACGCCAAGCAGCTTTTTCTTGCCGCCAAATATGCCCGGACCTATGCCGTGGAGCATCAGAAGCCCTGCCAACTCGTACTGAGCGAGGAGACCAACAGTTTTGCCGTGTACGGTCAGGCATCTCAGAGCAGCGGTGAAACTGTCTTGAGTAATCCGTACACTCGGCCGCGCACCATGGATAACGACATTCAATTTGAAAAAATAGCCATTACACCGTCCGGTAGTGAAGAGACACAGACTGGGCTGGAGCAACAATCAGTGGTCGTATTTCGTCCGGACGGCAGTGCCGATACGGCCATCATTCAGATTGGTAATGGGACAAATCATTACAGTATTGCTATCTCCGGCGGGACCGGAAAAGCGAAGGTGCAGTCCGGGGAACTGGATGAATTACCCGTCGATGTGATTGATCTGGACATGCAATAATGAAACGAAATGCAAGACACAATGGTAAAGCGTTCAGCCTGATCGAGATGGTCGCCGCCTCGACGATTTTGAGTCTGGGCGTGATCACCTTGTGTTCTCTGAGCGTTCGCAATGTTACGCGGATTCACGACAACCAGAAGGAGGAGATGGCCTGGGATATTCTTGATCGACAGATGGCGATGATCGACTATGTGGGAATTGATTCTTTTGTTGAACTTGGGCAGTTGGAGGGAACTCTGGGCAGTGGAGACAGTCCCTTGGGTGAATACCAATGGCAGGCGGCGTTACAGGAAGGGGATTATATCGGTTTGTATGAAGTCACCATGGTGATTTCATGGGGATCGGAACGCCATAAGAAGGCGATTTCTGCTTCCACCATGTTTCTTGGTTCGCCTGCGGAAGAAGAAGGCGAAGACCAGGAGCAGCAGGATGATTCGAACTCTTCCGGTCAGGAAGGAGCATCCGGAACGTCGGGTACAAACGTCCAATCCGGCGGAGGTTTTAATCCGGGAAGTATAAACCAAGGTGGTGGCGGCCCTGGGGGCGGAGGGCCTGGAAGTGGGGGTCCCGGAGGTGGTGATAGTGCCGGAGGGACCAGGCCCGGCGGCGGAAATCGACCCCAAGGCAGACAAGATGGTGGCCGTACTATTCGGCCTGGTGGTGCCGGAACTACAGGTAGCGCCAGACCCGGCAGTGGAAGCGCAAGACCCGGGAGAAGCAATACAGGGAGATCCACCGGTAGCCGCGGGGGCCGCCCCGGCAGCAATAGAACAAGTGGTCGTTCTTCCGGAGGAGGTTCCGGAGGATGAAAACCAGAAACACAAAAGGCTTCACACTGATCGAGATGGTTGTCGCTTCCGTAATCGGAGTGTTTATCACCGTTGTCACGGTAGGCACACTTCGTACCGTAGCAGCAGCTCGTGAATCCATTACAGCGGCGACCACAGCAACGGACGAAATTCGGTTTGTATGTCGTCTGCTGCGAACCGATCTGGCCAATCTCTATCGGGATTCCCGGATCGACCGAATCCGTCTGGTCGGTAGCGTGGAGGAAACCGGTGGAACTTCTCTCAGTTCCCTCACCATGTGGGTCACTTCCGGCACACCGGCTCGACGAAGTCAGCCGGAAGGTGATGTGTACGAGGTACAGTATTCCCTGACACCCGGAGAAGAGGGGATGGTGCTGATGCGGCGGGTTTGTCCGATTGTAACCGTGCCGAGAGATGACGAGGATTACGTCGAATCCGCGGGAGGGATGTTGACCACTCTGGCGGAAAATATTGTTACTTTCCAGATCCAGTATTATGACGGATACGAATGGCTGGATCAGTGGCCGGAAGAGCAGGAGGTATTGCCGGAATTGCTCCAGATCACTCTGATCGGTCGGCTCCCCAACGATTCCGAAGGAAAGAGACCGATTGTGCGAAGTATAGCCGTTACTTTTCCCCGTGTGGCCGAAGCGCTGGAAGCCACACTGGATGAAGAAGCGGAAACCGAATTTGAAGATGTCAGCCCGATTGATGTGAGTCAGTAAACCGTGAAACGAAAGGCAAGACAATCCAAGGCCGTCATTCTTGTGGGCGTATTGTGGACGCTGGTCCTGTTGACCATTATTGTCACAATCGCCTCTCAGATGACGTATGTGGACACCCACATCAGTATGGCCGCCGGAGATCGGATTCGGTGCAAATGGGCGGCTCGCGCCGGGCTGGAAAAAAGCATTGCTTTGCTGGAAAACGATGAGCTCGAAAGCGACAGCCTGTATGATGTATGGAGCGGATACGTACCCGACATCAACGATGTCGCCCTGGATGGGGTCCGGTTTGCCGTTGCAGTCACCGATGAGGCGGGTAAACTAAACATCAATACCATTACACGAGAACAGCTTCTCTGGCTGCCGGATATGACCGAAGAGATCGCCGATTCGATCCTGGATTGGCGGGACAGTGACGACGAAAGCAGGTCTCTCGGGGCGGAGGGATCCTATTATGTAAATCTGCCTTATGGATACCAGGTCCGCAACGAGAGTATCCGGACCATCCGTGAACTGCTCATGGTAAAAGGCGTCACCGAGGCCCTTTTATATGGATCCGGCCAGGGATCAGAAGCTCTTTCCGATTACAATGAAGGCTGGATCAAATATCTGACCTGTTACTCCTATGATACCAACAATGACGCCGACGGCAATCGAAAGATCGACATCAATCGAGCCGGAGAAAATCAACTACAGGAGGACCTTGGACTCAGTGCGGGACAGGCCCGATGGATCGTTGAAAACCGACAATACGAAAGTCTTGGCGACTTATTGGACAAGGCATCGAGCGGCAGCTCCGGTTCCAACTCCGGCAATAACAACAATGACAATCAACAACAGTCCGAACCTATTACTATAGACCAATTCTATGAGATTGCCGACAAAATCACGACGACACGAGGGGGAAGCCGTATACGCGGCCGAGTTAATATTAATACCGCCCCCTTACGGGTCCTGGCGGCCTTGCTGGAGGGTGATGAGCAGACGGCCATGGACATCGTTGCCTTGCGGGAAAGTGTCGGCGGGGGAATGACTTCCCTGGCAGACCTGAAAAATATCGATACTCTTTCGACCGATATTGCCAAAGATTTCATAAACTATGTTACCATACGGTCCAGTGTGTACACTCTCGATATCGTAGCGACGGCCGATAGGACGGGGATGACCTATTCGGTCGAGGCTGTGGTAGATCGCGGGAGGTCTCCGACCGAGATT
>JAFGPC010000170.1 GCA_016926155.1 Sedimentisphaerales bacterium | reverse complement strand
GTGCTTTGCGTCAGGGAGATCGGACCGGAATATGCCAGGGCATCGGGATTGGGGCTGCCTCCGGGCAACCGGGGGTCCATCCCATCCATCGTATACCAAACCGGATCATTGACAGGGTTACTATTTTGGACAAGGCCGGTGAGTTTAGGCAGAATCAACATGTCAGAACTTGTGGAGGAGGAATTGACTCCATGTATTGCCAGGACGTTTGTACCCAGGACTAGGCACGATATAAAGTCACTTACTTCAAATTCCTCATACGTTGACTGTGCCTCATGTCCAAAGGCGAATGCCGTGCCTGGAATATCATTGTCTATATTGCCGGAACGGACAATCTCATCCCCATTAAGATAGGCCACAAATCCGTCGTCATATCGCATGTAAAGCATCAGTTTGTCATACATTTGGCCGTCATAATCGAATTCCATTCGGCACAACACCGAGGAACTGACACCTCGCATAGCACTGAGAACATCGGTTTCGATCCAGTCTTCGTAACCACTGTTTACTTCATATCCCACTCCTGTGCCGGTCAAGCCTTCCGTCCAGTCGTTTGTTGGAACGAAATTCCTCTCGGTCCAGGAAAGGCCAAGGCTATTATCTGTCGGAATATAGGCTCTTACAGAATGTCCTTTGTCGATGAGTCGAATCTCCTGGTACAGAGAGTCTCCAGGAAGTTTCATAGAAAAGACGGCATTACGGTTTACTGTTCCGCCATGCTTGTAGACATTATTGATGTTGAAGACAGGAGCTTCAATCTGGGGATAGAAACCGGCATTTCTGAGCTGATCTAAAAGTGTTTCGGGACGACCCGGAAGTATACTGGTAATATAGTTATCTCTGGCATTGGCCCAGGAAATCGGGCTTCGATAACCCCATCGGGCTGCCTCACCAAGAAACGAAAGCTCGATTTCCTCACATCTCTTCAGCAATCTGGCAGTCATAACGGCCCGGGTCAAATCACCGTTATTAAAGAAATGTTTATGAATACGATCCGCCAGCAGCATTTTGTAATCCGGATGTCCCTCGGCCGCCAGGGCACTGAAGATACCGCCGGGGCCTGACTCGCCCGTACGGTCTCCCACGTCTCGCGTAAAGCCATCTGCATCGTTCAGCCAGAACTTAAAACCACCTGTGCCTGGTACTTTCGGTCCAACACAACGGTACTCTGCTTCGGAATTTCCGAACATGTACATTAGCATAAAGTCGATGTAATTCTGTACATCAAGATACGGCTCGATCAATTTATAACTGTTTCGAAGCGAAATAATCGTCTGCCATGTAGAACCGTCACCGTCATAAGGCTCACCCAGATCATCCCATCCACCGACATTTATATGAGTCTTGACAGACTCATAATCTTCCTTCTCGCCCCCAAGATACCGGGCATTCATATCGGCATTCCATCGCTCGCGAAGATTGTATTGTCCCCAATATGTACCGTTGATGTAAAGATGAACATATCGCCCATGGGGATTGACATTACCCATTTCGAGCATTGTATCTGCGGTAAGCTGAGACGACATATAAAAGCCGCGTTGAGACATGTCGTGTGAACCGGCGTGCAGTTCAAGCTGATCGAAAGTATCCACCGGGGAAATCCCGTGATCGAAACCTTCGAACAGCGGGAATTTCAGTTTGGTCACACCATATTCACTACGGAAATATAGGCGAAAGGCCCACTTGTCAAAGGGCCTGTATGTGCCGCTCCTGTCATACCAGTGTCCTCCAAACCGCGCTGCGCCGGCATCCTCCTGGAATCCCACGCTTCCATCCGCCTCAATCCATTCCACCGAGACCGGAACTTCATCATAAGTCCAGGCAGGATAAGGACCCGGGCCACTCAGATATGGTTCGAGTACACCGGGCCTGGCAACGATAGACATTATCGGCAAAGCCGTCAGAGCATCTTTCATCTGTGGTCCATATATTGAATCCTGCGTGATCGATGGATCCATAACACTCGATGTTATAACATCGTCCAGAAAGATATAGGTATGGGTATCTGTATTCGTCGGCTCATAACCGAACTTGAACGCCCTTGCCCGCAGCACTGTCGTTTTCGCCACATGCACGATAGCAACAGGTTTCGTTTCATCGTCAGTAGCGAGCACCTGTTTACCGTTACTCATTGTCGGCTTACTGCCGTCTGTCGTATACACAATCGTTGCTCCGGGTGTATCGCTTGTGATATGAACATCGATAGGAGTGTCATAAAATCCCCGATCCATATCGAACGTCGTATCCGAGACAAATCCCATAACACTATACCCGTTTAGCTCGCCAGGGGTAGGCTCGGTAAAAAAGCCCGTCCCGGACACATCGATACTGTACGAAATCAATTCTGGAACAATCAAAAAGTTTTCGTCGTTCACATCGTAGCTGAGTCCGTGGATCGCCATGATATTTCTGCCCTTGCGAAGCAGAGATAACGGAACGGAGTACTCGTCAAAAACAACTCCATAGTGAATTTCTTTTGCTGTCGCATTATATCCCACCGTGCCGTCGGGCGTGTTGGAAGAAGCAAACTCACTGCCGTTTAAATAAGCTATAAATCCGTCATCATATTTCATTCGCAATACGATTTTTTCGAAATCATCATCTTCTGCGACATCGAATGCAAACCGGAGATAACACGAAGCGTTGACACCTTTCATCTGCGGCTCGATATCCGACACGATAATATCGTTATACGTCTCCAGTCCGAATATCTGAACTTCACCCAGTGAAATATATTCCTGCTGGTCTCCTCCGTTGATCACTTCTTTGCTCACATGTACTTTACGTCCCATCACTCCGCCTCCGGGAAGACTGTTCAGGTCAACCGTTATAAAATCACCCGGATCAACCGGGATTTCCCCTTCGTCTGTCTGATTCAGGGTAGGCGAGGTATACACCAGCATATCCTGTGCGTCGAATATCTCCACCGTAATATTATACAACCGACTCTGGCAGCAACTGTCACGGTTATGCAGAACAATGCGGTTGATAAAATAGCTCTCCAGAAGATCCACTTCCCACCACGGCGAAAGATCGCCCGTAGCCGTATGCGTAAAGTTGCTGAATATTCCATCCGTTGCAAAACTCGCTGGATATCCCCCCCACTCCGACGATTGTGTAGCAGGCTTACCCAGAGCGATATTTTCGCTCGAGCTGTTCCTCGTATCGTACCCGACAGGCATCGAAACGCTTGTCCACGAGCTGTCGTCGAACGGCTCATTAACTGCCATTCCCGTCCACGTCGACCCAATCGCGGCAGCGGCGACCGCATCCGGAATCAGGACCTTACCCTCATAACCGGGTCCGATCAGATACGAAGGCATTGACTGTTGATTGACACCGTAACTCACATTCATTCGCCGCTCGTCCAAACCTGCCTCATAAAAACTTACAACTGTCTTGCCGTCGTCTTCCACCAATGCAAGATAGTTATCGTCGGCGCTGAGCTGGAAATTCGTATGAAGCTCGCCTTCGGCATTACAACGGTCCTTACCTGAAGCGAACACTATTAAAAAGCCGCCTGCCTCAAGTGTAACATCAGGCAGTTCCCATTTCGTAAGATCGTCCTTGTCGTCGGTCAGATACCACCTGCCCAGTGTCATCGACACTCGTGTCGGGTTATATATCTCGATCCAGTCCGAGCTATCTCCGTCGGAATCGAATATCACATCATGATTCGATGCAAGGAACTCGTTAATAACTGCATACTCTTTCTTCTCCATCCAGCTTTCGGTAAGATCCATAAGTTCCTTGTTCCCGGCTCCGTCCAGCCACGCCTCAGCAAGAAGAGCACAATCCTCCATATCAACCCTGCAATCGTTGTTAAAATCCCCCTGGGGACAGCTTGCCCACGTCACTGTGAATGCAGATATACCCAGTAGAATCAAATGCATGCATGCAGCAATAATATTTGACCGATTCACCATTGAAAATGACTCTGTATACATTAGGAAAGAAAAGGCCTGCGCTATAAAACGCAAGCCTCTTCCCTCTCGAAAGCTACATGATTCTAATAGAGAGATTAAAACATCTCTTTACACTACTCCAGACAACCCGGAACAAGGCCACAGTCAAGCCAGTTCGCTACTGCTATTGCAAGATCGGCAAGATCAGTCTTACAGTTGCCGTCTAAATCGCCCGGTATATCTTGTGTACAACCATACCCTTTCTCAAGCATCCCCAGTTCAAACGGTCCCAGTGCCTCATCCCAGACACTGAAGTCATCGATCATGGCTTTCAGAGGAACCTCTTCATCCGTCCATGCAACATCACCGATACCCAGCTTAAATGCGTTCTCGGTAACGTCGATCAGGGATACAGTCTTGGTTTCTATGGCTACACGATCCCGATAGTAGGTAAGCGTATCGGATGCACTGTCATAGGTCAACGTCCACATCTGCCATTGCCCCACAGTGAATGCCGTCTCCCAGAAACCATCCTCGCCGAAGTTGAATTCAATCGTACCAGTCCAGGTGTTGTAATACCTGTCATTGAGACCGCTGCCCTCTACAAAGACATTATCCCCGAATCCACCGATCATGCTTATGCCGGCCGTCGATGGGAATTTCAGCCAAAGGTTAATCGTCCAGGAGGAAGCTCCAAGAAAGACATTATTGACAGGTTTCGTTGTAAGATCGACATCCAGCGCCATAATGGTTGCATTGACATTGCCGGGGAAATTGATCGCATTATCACCCGACCGGCCGGTTCGTCCACCGTCAATAATCCACTCATCATCTGTGAATCCGGTGCCGAGTGTTCCGTCAATCCCATTGCCCGAGCTATCGGCTGCCACCTTGCCGGTCGTTTCATCAAATTTCCATTCGACCACTGGTTTGGCAAGCCGCATTTCTACCATGGCCGAGGAAATCGTGTTAATATTAGAGACGTCACATACATATTCCCCTGCATCATCCGGGCTTACATCGATAAGCTCCAGCGTATCGGATGTTGACAGAATCGTCCCGCTGCCCACTTTATGCCAGGCGTATGTAAGGCCATTTCCCAGGGGATCTGTCGCCGAAATCGTGAACTTGGCGTATCCGCCGGCAATGGTCACCACATCGGTTGGTTGTTGATCAATGACCGGAAGCGTCAGAGGTGTTGTAAAGCTCCATACCACCCCGGTTACGGAATTCGCATCATCAAAAAGACGCTGATCAATCGCCCAGTAATACGTTGTATCTCTATCCATCGTACCGGGATCGAATGTTTCGTTGCCTACTTCCTGGAATCCCTGAGCCATACTCGGTTCTCGAGTCTGCACAGCCATAGCATCCATTCCGAAGTATACAAAGTACCCCGTCGTTTCCGACAGGACACCGTTAGGATCCTCTCCAGGCTTCCAGCTCAGATCCTGATCCACATCCACTTCAACAGCACCATTATCGGGAACCGGATCCCAGGCGCCCATATAGGATCCGCCGATCACTTCAACTTCAGCCATTGAAACAACGTAGTTATCGCCGCTTGCCTGTCCATTGGGCTGGCCGTCCTGTAAGCCGATCATCACAAATCGTCCATAGACAGCTCCCGGCAGGTCAATCGTATGTACGGAACCGGTAAATACATTATCAGCCTCTGTAAACTTATACTCAAAAACCGGATCTCCGTCTTCATCCATAACCGTCAATACCTGGTTAATCAGCCGCTCACCGCAACAGCTTGTGCGGTTGTAAACGACAATTTTATCAATGTAGAAAGTGTCGGTCAGATCGAGCTGCCACCAGTTGTCCGGTGTTGTCTCATCCGTGTGGGAGAAATTGGTATAGTTTCCGTCAATCGCATTCGAACCGGGATAGGATGGATTATCCGTCTTCTGCGTAGTAACGGCATTTACATAATGGACGATATTCTTATCCGCAGGGAGGAAGTCCGTTTCGAAGATTGTCAGGGCACGCAGTTCCATGACTGTCAGGATGGGGCCGGATTGTTCAACACGAAGGTATTGAACGCCGACGAAGTCACCATCATATTGCGCTACGAGCGGCCCGTTGGTTACGGGAGAACTGGTAAATACCGTGTCACGATTGGCGTCAAGGGCGACAACGACAGATCCGTTGAGTCGATCGAGAAATCCAGACCTGTTGAGAATCTCGATCCGTTGGAAATCCCTGGGTTGGCCCAGATCGACTTCCAGCCAGTGATCTATCGCATCGTTTTCAGTGGAGTGATACCCGGTTCCCGGATCTCCATCTACGGCTCGAGGAGTAACCCAGCCGTAACCTACATCGGAAGCCGAAGTGGACGCTCCCAGCGCATAGTTCTCCAATGCGATATCATAAGCCTTTGCCTGATCGACTGCAACTAAACAGAATAAGGTCAGGCTTGTTATTAACAGTACTCTTTTCATTTTCTTATCCTTCCCATTCATCGAATTTCATATGATTTTCGGTGACATTCTGTTTGTTGACTCAATCACAGGCCGAGAAAGGCACCCTGTTACATGCCATCCAATTGGCTGCCAAAATCGCAAAATCCTCCAGTGTGGTTCTACAGTCACCGTTCAGATCAAAATCGGGTGGTGTTACACAGACGGGGATTCCCGTTGCTTCATAGTTGAGAAGTGCGATATCGATGTCGTCGAGAGGATAATTGTAGATACGCACATCATCGATCATACCATTCAAAAAACGATCGTAGCTCCCATTATTATTCCAAGCACCCAAAGTACTCGGTATCAGACGGGAAGTCACGGGAGTAGCCGCTACGACTTCGTCGACTAAAAGCCCATCTACATAGGCACGGGCGAGTCCAAACCGGTACGACAGGACCAGATGGTACCAGTGATCGGCCTCAGGAATCGCATTGGCCGCCGTCCGACCATCGCCTCCGGCGCCGTTGATACCCCAACTGAATGACTTGTCACTGCGTAAATGCCAATGGAGTGAATGTGTTGTCCATCCATCCTGATGTAATAAGGATTGGAAATCGTTGGGAAGACCTCGATGTCGTACCCATGCGGATATGGAATAACTGTCCAGCAATTCCTCGGCTCCTTCGATATGGATGGCGTCGTTAGCATCCAAGTCGACTGCATAGTTCCCGGAAATTCCCTCCACAGACAGGTCCGGATCGCCCACGGCAACACCGTCTCTGCCGCCGACGATATCCTCCATGTCACCCTCAAAGGGCCAATGGTGAATCAATCTTTTGATAGTGAGATTGGCACTGTTGGAGGTTACCGAATTGCCGTTTGCATCAATTGTTACAATACAGTAATAATTGCCCTCGGCGATTGCCTCCGGCGTAATCAGTGTCAACGTGTCCGAATTGTCACCCACGGGAATATCCCCTGCTGCATCCTCCTTGAACCACGCATAACTTAATCCGGTATTGTCACCTGTCAAAGGATTGTTTGCCAATACCGTAAATACAGCGTCTGTACCGGGATCAATGATTTGCTCGGCCGGTGTTGCCGGATCGATCGATGGGAATGAGGTAAGAGCGCTGAACTGCCATACAGGACCGGTAATCACGGCTTCGGCACTATTGGCGTCAGGAACGATTTCATCCACTCTCCAGTAATAGATATCATCGCGATTAATGGTAATAGGACCATATTCAACTCGCGCTTCGCCGGCAGCGATCTCGGCTTCAAATTGCAGGTTTGGATCGGAAAGCTTGCCGCTGCTCAGGTAAAGTACATGTCGCAGGACCGCAGGATTTTGATAGGGCCCTTCCGTTGAGTTCGGGTCGGAAAGCAGACTCGCATCCCACGATAACGTTACCTCGAGGGGAACGTCAATTTCCTCATTATAAGGAGACGGTCCACTGGCGATCGACGGCACATCCCCGTCGGCGAAGACCTCGACCTCATTAAGACACAGGATATATCCGTCATGTCCGCTGGTATCATACGGGATACGTCGTAGACGAACATATTGCCCGGGCACGGTATTATCCAGAGACAATGTCAGCCATCGTTGGGACGTTTCCGTCAGGTCCAGAATATTGCCTGGATTCATCAGTTCCGACACATATACGATATGCTGATTCTCATCCAGAATCTCAACCTGAATATCCTGCATTCTTAACCAGCAGCAACCCACACGATTCCAGATCGTGATTTGTTTGATGAGTTCCGCCTGCTCCAGGTCGATCATTAACCAGGGATCAAAATCTCCTTCAGCCGAATGAAAAATTGGCCAGGCCGATTGTGTCACTCCATCGGTGGTCATATTGGCGTTTGTATCGGTCCACAAACTGCTTGCTGTCGCTTGTTTACCGGCGGATACATTGATCAGTTCCGCTGCAACAAGGCCGGACATACATAATATTACTAATAATACGAAAGCCTTCTTTTTCATTGTCCTGTCCTTTCACATGTTTCTGCAAAAAAAAGTTCCTGTTTATTCATCAATCCGGTTCCCTCATCAAAATCTCCTTTCCTGCCAAGAACCTGACGGTAAAATATGGCATTATTTATATTTCTAGGATCATTGAATGCGTGCTTGTCTGAATGAAGAGTTTGAAATGACCGGTTAAACAATTCGTCTTTACAGCATAGGTCAGACGTCCTGGACACGGAAGGTTCCAGGAGGATAAGTGGCTCTGGAGAAAATACAGGAAAAAGAAGGACTTCAAATACAAAAAAAGCTTGCTGGCCCATTTCCCGGATTGGATTGCTTCCTCCGCCAAATCATTCCCTCCAATATTCATCGCCCCACCTCTGTTTACCTGTTTAGCCACCCTACCCCTGCGATACATACGTTATTATACATTCCCCCCCGCGGTTAAATCCACATATTTTTTAGTATACTGTTCCAGACATGAAGGACAACGCCAAAACGTGCAAAATGTTAGCCATATTGTGCATTCCATCGATTACTTTATCGCACCCACACGGCCTCGTTTGTATCGGAATCAATCACAATTGATCACCGCAGACTGAACGCCTTCCTATATTTTTGAGGGGTGATTCCTTTGACACTCGAGAAATAGCGAGAAACATGGTCAGGCCCGGGAAATCCGTACTTGTAGGCAATCTGTGCAATCGTGTCGTGTGTCGTCAGAAGTGATTTGGAGATAATCTCCACACGCTGCCTTCTGATTTCAGAACTGATCGAGCGGCCTAACACTTGGGTAAAGCGGTCATACAGGGTCCGTCTTGATATCGTAACCTGTCGCAGGACATCATCTACTTGTATCGGCCGATACGCATTTTCCCGGATGAAACGCACCGCTCGCGCCACTTCGGTATCCTGCACTGCTTGTATGCTGGTTGACTGCCGTCCTACGACGTGTGTAGCCCGGAGATTCACCACGGATTTTTGTGGTTTGTGGCCTTTTATCAATTGCGCAAGCAACTCCGCCATCTCATAGCCCGATTTCTCATGGTTTAAAGCAACACTGGAAAGCGGCGGATTACAAAGTTCGCAAAGCAGTTTGTCATTATCAACTCCGAGTACGGCCACTTCATCCGGAACAATTAAGTCCAGCGAGCGAGCGGCTTCGACCACAATAGCGGCGAAATCGTCATTGTAAGCCCAGACCGCCAGGGGTTTTGGAAGCTGTCTCAACCATGAGGCGATTGCGTTAAACTCTTCCTCCCAGAACATCCCGCCCCCTTTTTTTGTCTGGTTGTGAGTGTACACCTCATATCCGGCCTCTTCCAAACGTTTCCGGAATGATTCCAGACGCATCCTGGACCAGTAGCTCCTGGTATAGCCACAGGCGGCAAAATGTTCAAATCCAAGATCCAGGTAGTATTCGGCTGCCATTTTTCCTGCATTTTCCTCGGAACAGTCCAGGTTAATGAAATCTTCAATACGCTCACGTCCGGGAATCAAGACAGCGGGAAATCCGTGGGGCAGAATCTCTCTGGCAATTTCCGTATCCGGTATATCCGCCAAAAAACCGTCCACTCCGCCGGAATGAAGAATCTGTCGTAATACAGCCCTCCCCTTGGCATTGTAAATGTTGGTTCCGGGTCTGGAGTGGATCATCTGATAGTATGACAGCTCGCGAAAAAATACCCATGGGCCATGTAAGTGCACATATTTGGTTATACCCTGAATAAGAGTTCTACCGGCAGCCCTCCCCGAATCCATGAGCAGGATGATTTTGGGAATCCTCTCCATACCTTTACCTTAGTCTGAGGACGTGTGTTTTGCTTATGCGAATCACTCTTTTTCAACAAACCACGGCATTCAATTGTACCCAACTCATCCATAAAGAGCAAGATGGATTCTGCACAATATGGTGGCATTATTACACATATTGGCGTTGTCTTGCCGAATTTACGGTTCTAAAATACAGTATCGATATTCCAGCGAGGTGTTTTTTATTAGAAGCGGCTATACCTGACGATCCGGTTATGAGAGATAAAATACCCGCGCCCTTATCAATTCGGTTTTAAATGGTTATCCTATTGCAGATCGAATGGAGCACACAGGAATGGAAACAAAACAGGGGGCATTTACACTAATCGAGTTATTGGTTGTCATTGCAATTATTGGGATTTTACTGGCCATTTTGATCCCCGCGCTGAATATCGCCAAGCAGCAGGCGACAGGAGCCATCTGCCTGGCGGATTTGAATGGTTTGTCGAAAGCGTGGACACTCTATGCCGAAGACAATGAAGGAAGAATTGTTGGGGGAACGACCGGCAGTACGGCAAGTCCCTATTTTTCATGGGTGGAATTTCCCGATGGAAGTGAACCGGATGAAATGGAGGAAAAGGAACGAGCTATTCGAGAGGGAAGACTTTTCCCTTATTCCGAAGCGGTAAAAATATATCATTGTCCCGGAGACAAACGTTATTTGTCTGCAAGTAAGGACAGCAGCGCATATGGTCTCGAAATCGGCGGATACAGAAGTTATTCGATCGTTGGAGGCATGAAGGGAGTGGCCGAAAGCGGGGACTGGGAAATCATTCCCCATGTCAATACGGCAACGCTAAAGAGTCCGGGCAGCAAGTATATATTGGTGGAAGAAGCCGATGGCAGAGGATCTAATGCAGGTTCCTGGGTTATTTACCCAAAAAGTCGAGGTTGGGTGGATCCGTTCGCCATCTGGCATAATGAGCGGAGTACACTCGGTTTTGGCGATGGGCATGCCGAAAAGCATGCATGGGTGGATCAAAGTACCATCGATATGTCCGAAGATCAGACCTTTTACAAACAGCTTTATTCGAGTGACAGCGGGGATGATCTGGATTATATGATCCGGGCGTATCCCTATGCCCGTTTCCAGAATTGACTCTCTCATTTTCCACTTGCACTTAGGAGGACAAGATCCGTAAAGTGAGAGGATACTTTGAAACAGTGTTATTAATACCTGATTGCACGAGGAGATTTCTATGAAACACAGTAGGTTCATTCTGTTGCTGGCGCCGATTCTCTTGACGATATCCAGTACGACTATCTTAAAGGCCCAATTTACACCCGAGTCCATCCCTCCCGATGAACAATGTGTAGCCAGGTGGCAGGCAGCCCGATTTGGCATGTTCATTCACTGGGGCCCGGTCAGCCTTAGAGGTACTGAAATCGGTTGGTCCCGTGGGCGTGAAGTCCCCATCGAAGAGTATGACCGGCTCTATCAACAATTCAATCCTACCCGTTTCAATGCCGATGAATGGGTTCTCCTGGCTAAAGAAGCGGGCATGAAATATATGATCATCACCTCCAAACACCACGACGGCTTCTGTATTTACGATTCTCAATATACCGATTATGACATCATGTCTACTCCCTTTCACAGAGACATCCTCCGCGAGCTGTCCGACGCCTGCCGCCGCCATGGTCTGGCTTTTGGAACCTATTACTCGGTTTTAGATTGGTATCATCCCGACTATTCTCTTGGCAGTCCGGGCGGAAAAACCGCCAAACCCAACCCTGATATGGACAGCTACGAACAATATCTCCTGAATCAGACTCGGGAAATCGCTAAAAAGTATGGGCCGTTGTGGACATTCTGGTTTGACGGTCATTGGGAAGAACCCTGGCCGGTTGAACGAGGCTGGCGTCTTTTCCAACACTGCCGCAATCTCGATCCGCATATCATGGTCAACAATCGTGTCAGCAAACCCTGGCCGGTCAAAACCGGAAGCCCGGTGTCCTCCGGCGATTATGATACACCCGAACAACGGATCGGCACTTTCAACAACACCCGTCCCTGGGAAACCTGCATGACTCTGTGCACCCAATGGGCCTGGAAACCGGATGACCGGATGAAATCCCTGAAACAATGTCTCCAAACACTCATTCGCACCGTCGGGGGAGACGGAAATCTGCTTTTCAACGTGGGTCCCATGCCCGACGGCCGCATCGAACCTCGACAGGCAGAGCGTCTCCGCGAAATGGGCCAGTGGCTTCATAGGAACGGTGAAAGTATTTACGGAACGCGCGGCGGACCGTACAAACCCGGCAATTGGGGTGTTGCTACCCACAAAGGAAATATCATCTATCTGCATGTACTGAGCTGGTCCGGAGAAACAATCAACCTCCCGCCGATTCCTAAAATCATACAGACCGCTTCGCTATTCCCCGATGAAACACCGGTACATTTTGCGCAAACCCATAACGGCATTGCACTGACAGTCCCGAAATCCAAACAATCGGAAATCGACACCATTATCGCCGTGAAACTGGACGGACCTGCCACTCAAATCGATCCCGTACAAATTCCCTCACTGTCTTTGGCTTTCGGCAAGCCTGCTGTCTCTTCCAATAGTTTCATGAATCAACCTGCTTACGGTCCGGATAAGGCTTTCGATGACGACAACAGCACCCGCTGGGCGACTGATGTCGGTACCCACAGCGCCTGGCTGGCAGTCGATCTCGGGGGCTCCTTCCCCATTACCCGGGCCATTATCAAGGAGGCCTTTCCCGGCCGTGTAAAAAAATATCGTCTGGAATATAAAAAATCTGAAAACGAAGAATCGTGGAATGTGTTCCATGAAGGGACAACCTTGGGAGAAAACGCCATGATATCTTTCAAGCCTGTCGTCGTACGGCATGTCCGTCTGCATATTCTGGAAGCTGTCGAAGGTCCCACCATCTGGGAATTTCAGTTGCTCCGCTCCACCAAAGCAAACCGTTAAACGAACGGACCGTATGGGATCGTTGACGTCTCAATCTCTTACAGACCTATCCGTCGCATAGAGAGGAGAGGTTTAGAAAGAAATAAAGGGCAGGAGTGCTCGCCTCCAAAGATATCGGGAACACAACGCGATGGATGCATCACAGCAGATTTTGATAGTTCCTGGGTGAAGAAACCGTTCGAAGGAAAAAGAACAAGGATGCTTATGTTGGCCTCAACAATCAACATTTCAGGGATGGATCTATTTATAATCGTCGCGTATCTGGTGTTCGTTGTCGGATTGGGTTGTTGGTCGGGTCTGAGAAACAGAAAAGACTCCGAGGGCAAAGACTATTTCCTTGCCGGCAGAACCTTGCGATGGCATGTGATTGGCCTGGCTCTTTTTTCGACAAATATTTCAACGGTCCATCTTGTAAGTCTGGCCGAACAAGGATACAAGAACGGCCTCGCTTACGGTAACTTTGAGTGGATGGCCGCCTTTACATTGATTCTTCTGGCCTTGTTTTTTGCCCCATTCTATATTCGCGCCCGGGTTTCGACCCTGCCGGATTTTTTGGAAAAGCGATATAACAAGGCATGCCGTAACTGGCTGGCGGGGATGAGTATCGTATCGGCAATCTTTATTCACATCGGTTTTTCCTTGTATGCCGGAGCGGTCGTGCTGCGCGGATTGTTTGGGATCAACATCTGGACCAGTATTATCGTCACTGCCGTCCTGACAGGAGTATACACAATCATCGGGGGTCTCATGGCGGTGGTTATCACTGAAAGTGTCCAAACTATCATTCTGCTGACCGGCGCCATTTGTCTTACTGTGATCAGTTATGTGAAGGCCGGAGGCTGGGGGGGTATCGCCGAGATGGTCGAACCGGTCAAATTGACGGTCCTTCGGCCCCATGGAGATGCCTCCGGACTGCCGTGGTATGCGGTATTTCTGGGGTATCCGATCATCGGCATCTGGTATTGGTGTACGGACCAGACAATTGTGCAGCGCGTTCTCGGCGCCAAGGATGAAAACCACGCTCGTGTCGGGGCCTTGTTCGCAGGCTTTATCAAAATCCTCCCCGTGTTTATCTTTGTCTTTCCCGGACTGATCTGTCTGGCGCTGATCCGACAGGGGGCTGTACCCGGGGATTTGACCGATCCGGCGGATACCTATTCCTTCATGATCACCCATCTGTTGCCAAAAGGACTGACCGGGATTGTTGCCGCTGCGCTTCTGGCGGCACTGATGAGTACGGTTTCGGGGGCATTGAATTCCATTGCCACGCTGTTTTCCTTTGATTTATACAAGCAACTGCGACCACATACACCGAATGAAAAGCTGGTCTTTGTGGGTCGGATTGTAACCTTTATAGGCATGTTACTGGCGATTGCCTGGTCCCCGCTGGTCGGCCGATACGAAACCATCTTCGATGGCATCATAGCCATGATCTGTTATCTGTCTCCCCCCATCACTGTAGTGTTTATGGCGGGGGTATTCTGGAAACGAGCGACGAGCGGCGGAGCATTTGCTGCCCTGATTGTGGGAAGCTTGCTCGGCCTGATTGTGTTCTTTCTCGATCTCTTCAAGGAAGCAACCGGATGGAATATTCCCTCCATGATGGCCAGTTTTTATCTTGCTGTCATTTGTTCGATTGTGCTCATTGTTGTTTCTCTTTTGCGTCCGGAAGATCTGACAACGGAGAAAACGACTTTGATCTGGGATAGGCCCCTGGACTGTCTTAAAGCCCGAGGCTGGCCGGGAATTGGTGACTACCGGGTATTGTCGGCGATCCTCTTTGTTGTTATGGTGGTGTTGTATATTCTGTTCAGTTAACCTCGGCAGGAGAACGGAGATATGAAATCGAGATGGATGTTTGCTTTTATAATGGGGGGTATGATTGTCGGATGTACAAGGGATATCCAGCGATACGGGAGTGTAATCGGTGTCAAAAAAGAGGCCCTGGCCAATTACAAGGAGATGCATGCCAATCCCTGGCCTGAAGTTAATGCACAACTCAAAGAATGCAACATCCGGAATTATTCCATCTATCTGACTGAATTCCCGGACGGGAACTATTATCTTTTCAGTTATTTTGAATATACAGGCAATGACTTCAGGGCAGACATGAAAAAGATGGCTGACGATCCAAGAACGCAGGAGTGGTGGAGTCATACAGATCCGATGCAGATACCGCTTTCAAATCGAGCTCAGGGACAATGGTGGAAGACCATGGAGGAAGTGTACCATCTGGATTAAGGACAGAATCAGTTTGAAATTGACAATTTTGGACTCTATCCCCCAAACTTATGGACACTTTGAACTTTTTTACTCCTCATACCGCAGTCCATTCTTCCATTATCTATCGATCATAAATTTGAGACCGCGGCCTTGATTTTCTCAAACCGCTCCTCAGCAAGCAATCGGCCATAATCATGCATCGCACTAGCAGCATTCTGCCAGGCGGTCCAGACTGCATTTTCCCCCCGTGGGGCTGACAACTGACGGGCCACCAACGCTGCTTCCGCCTCGATAAAACGATCCAGCGTTTCATAATCCCATTTCGGCATCTTCCTGGCCAATGTCGCCAGCCTTGATACAATCGTCTCAGCAATCCGCTTGCCGTCGTCCTTCGTCGCCTCTTTTGGATCACGGCCGAATACCCCGCGGTATGGAGGATCGCCCAACTCGGACAATGCTACGGTTTCGGGATACAACTGCATCATCAAGGTTGTCTCGCCCCAGGCCGCATGGTCACCTGTATAGCCTTCATCTAGAGCCAGGAAATACTCTGGTGTTCCAAGGACGGGAATGCCTAAAGCACGACTCATACGAACGGCGGTCTCACGCACAACAATTTGCTGTGCCGCTCCGTAATGCCCTGTCAGGATGATAATGGCCTTAAAACCGTCACGAGCCATCTCACGACACAGTTGCTCCAGCCAGGGCCGAAGGAGGTTTGAATACACGCTGTCCTCCGGATCCATGACAAACGTGTGCGGTTCACTGAGTCCTCCCACACCTCCATAAAGCGGGGGAGAAACGACTCCTCCACCTTGCTGCGCTGCCTTGACACACAAGGCATGTGCCTTGACCGCATCAACTCCCACCACATTATGGACACCATGCCACTCTATGGTTCCCAGTGGCTGAAAGATCGTCGGGCACACCTTCTGGGATTTTTCGATCTGCCCGGGTCGCAAAAATTCGAGCCGCACTTCACACTCTTTTGCCGACTCGGTTTCATTCCTTTTCGATTGGCCCAGAACAGAACCTGTCAATACCGTTCCCGTGATACCACCCAAAAATTCCCTTCGACCGAATCGTCTGTTCATACTCTTACTCCTCTGAATCGATCATGGCTTGTATATCTGGTTCTATTTATCACCCAACCAGTTTGAACCGATTGACACATCCACTTTCATAGGAACATCCAATTCGATAGCATGGGCCATTTCATGAGTGATCCATTCGGAGTGGTTTTGAGCTTCTTTACGCGGCAACTCAAAAACCAGTTCGTCGTGAATCTGCAGGATCATTTGGATTGGAAGGTCCTGTTTTTGGATGTGCTGCTGAATATGGATCATCGCAACCTTGATTAAATCGGCCGCTGATCCCTGAATAACAGTATTTACAGCCATTCGCTCGGCCTGGCTACGACGGTTATGGTTCTTACTGCCCAGGCCGGTAATCGGACGCCGACGCCCGAGGATCGTCTCGGCGTATCCGGTCTTCTTTGTGCGGACGATCACTTCATCCATAAAGCTCCGGATCGAGCCGTAACGAGCGTAATAATCCTCGATAAACTGTTTCGCTTCGGCCAGGCTGATCCCGATCGTTCGGCTCAGGCCAAAGGGCCCCTGGCCGTAAATAATCCCGAAATTGACCGCTTTGGCATTGCTGCGCATCTTGTCGGTCACTTCTCCCAGTTCGATGCCATAGACCTGTGAAGCAACAAAGCGATGAATGTCCTGGTCCTCTGCAAAGGCCTTTCGCAGGGCGGCATCCTGTGAAAAATGGGCCAGCAACCGCAGCTCAATTTGCGAGTAGTCGGCACTGAGAATACAGTCGCTCTTACGGGCGGGTACAAAGGCGGAACGAATCTTGCGCCCCAGTTCCGTTCGAATGGGAATATTCTGTAGATTTGGATCACTGCTGCTCAATCGCCCAGTCGCCGTCACAGTCTGGTTGAAGGAGGCGTGCAATCGATCGGACCGCGGATTGATCATACCCCCGAGTTTATCGAGATAGGTGTTTTTAAGCTTGCCGAGTTGGCGATATTGCAGAATCAGCGGAACGATCGGATGCTCATATTGAAGTTGTTCGAGAACGCCTGCATCCGTACTGCGCAGTGTCTTTCCTTCTTTGATCGAGCGTAGTCCAAGCCGGTCGAAAAGGATCTCGGCCAACTGTTTCGGAGAGTCAATGTTAAAAGGTCCCTCGGCCAGGGCGTGAATCTGGTCCGTGATCGTCTCCAGTTCCTCGCTGATCTCGTTGGACATCCGCTTAAGCATCTGTACATCCAGAGACACGCCGTTTTTTTCCAGAGCCGCCAGGACCGAGACCAGCGGCATTTCAATCTCTTCAAAGAGCGTCTTAAGCTTCGGTTCGGCTTCCAGTTTCGGCCGCAGGTATTCATACAGTTGCCAGGTCACATCCGCATCTTCGGCGGCGTATTCACCGGCGGACTGCGTATCGACCATGTCGAACGTAAGCTGGTTTTTCCCCTTACCGATGAGACTTGACAGCGGAATCGTCTCGATACCGAGGTAATCACGGGCCATCGAATCCATACCGTGGCTGGGCCGGTCAGCATCCAGGCAATACGAGGCAACCATGGTGTCGAAATAGATTCCTTCAACGGACATTTGCGCTCCGGTCAGTACCAGCATATCGTACTTGATATTCTGGCCGATCTTTCTCACCTTGCTGTCGGCCAGAATAGGTCCGATCTGCTTGCGAACCGAAGCAATATCCAGATGTTTTTGCCCCAGCGGCGATTTGATCGCCAGGTACCAGGCCTGCCCCGCCTGCCATGAAAAACTCATGCCCACCAGGTCGGCCCGCATCGGATCGGTACTGGTCGTTTCAGTATCGACGGCAAAAATGTTCTGCTTCTTAAGCTCTGTGGTAAAAGTTTTAAGGGCTTCTTCAGTGTCGATCAACTGATAGTCCCGTTCGGTCTTCTTGCTTCCCGTCGCAGATGCTGCATCGCTATTCTTCGAAGTGCATAAAACCGCCTGATCACGCGACAGGCCAAACTGGGTCAGCAGTCGGGAAAAATCCAACTCGGTAAAGAGTTGTGCCAGTTTTTCCGAATCCGGCTCTTGTAAGGTAAACTGTTCCTTATCCACATTTACCGGCGCATCGCGGTTGATAATGACAAGCTCACGGCTCAGATAGGCTTGTTCCTTATGCGATCGCAAATTGTCACCACGCTTGCCTCCGATCTCGTCGGCATGGGCATAAAGCCCATCAAGCGAGCCGTATTTTTGAATCCATTGTATTGCCGTCTTGGGCCCGACATCGGGCACGCCGGGAATATTGTCGGAGGTGTCGCCCTGCAGGGCCAGCACATCGACGAACTGCGCCGGCGTCAATCCGGTCTCTTCGGCCATCGATTCGGTCGTCGTTTCCTTACCGGTCTTGATGTCGAGCATCCGTGTGTGCTCATCCAGCAATTGCAGCATGTCCTTGTCTTTGGAGCAGATGAATGACTCAATCCCATTCTTAGCGGCCTTTGTTGTAAGCGTTCCGATCAGGTCATCCGCCTCAAAGCCATCCACGCGAAGGAGCGGGATCCGCAGCGCCTCCAAAATCTGCTCGATCCGCTTGATCTGCACGGGCATATCTTCCGGCATGGGCGGCCGTTGGGCCTTATATTCCGGATACATCTCGCAACGGAAGGGTTTGGCCTTGCTGTCCATGGCTACGACGAGCATGTCCGGCTTGTGCCGTTCGATCAGCCCCAATACAGCGGTCGTGAAGATATACGTTGCTTTGGTCGGCTCACCGGTTGGGCTGGTCAAGGGCCGCATCGGCGCATAATAAGCCGCATAGATGTGGGCATGTCCGTCGATGATGTAGAGGGTTTTTGCCATGGACCAATCATATCCCGGCCGCCTTAAAGCTGTCAAGGTCAATATACGTCATGAGGCTGGCGGAAAGAATGACAAGACGTTATAATCATCTGTTTTGATTTGGAATATAAAACTATGGCCAAACATGATATCGAAATTTTGTACCAAGATGAGCACCTGCTTGCCATCAATAAGCCACCGGGTGTATCGGTCACCGCCGACCGTTCCGGCAAAGCCGACTTGCTGCAGTTGCTCAGTGCACAGGTCCATTCCACCGAGCCGTTGCGTCTGATCCATCGTCTTGATAAGGAGACCTCCGGTGCTATGGTTCTGGCAAAGGATCGAGAGACGCAAAGTAACCTGTCGCGTGCCTTTGCCAAACGGCAGGTCCAAAAAACCTATCTGGCGCTGGTTTGCGGCTTTATCGATGCTCCTCAGGGCCGAATCAAGGTTCGCCTGGCCCGCAGTCGGAAAGATCCCAGAAAAATGCATATCGATCCACGTCGGGGCAAGGAAGCGGTCACCGAGTACCAGCTGCTGGCCGATTTCGGAATCATGGCTCTTCTGGCCGTCCGTCCGCAGACCGGACGAACCCACCAGATCCGTATGCACATGGCCCATGTCGGCCTGCCCCTGGCAATCGATCCGCTGTACGGATCCGGCAAGTCGATTAAGCTTTCCGATTTCAAGAAGAAGTATCGCCCCAAAGGGCCCAGAGACGAGTTTGAAGAATCGCCGCTTATCGACCGGTTGACCCTGCACAGTTATTGCTTAGAACTGCCCGAAACGGAGACCACCGAAGCAAGAATCCTTATCGCCAGGCCTGAACGGAAATTCGCCGCCGCAATTAAAATGCTCGCCAAGCACGGCCCTCAGAGCCACGAGGCCTTCCTCCAGCCCGACCTGCTGGAAATCCTCATGACCGGACAATCCCTTCCTGTGTTATAAGGAAAAGTTGCGCTTCTTTGCGCCCCTTTGGTTTTTAAGCAAATAATCAAAGAAGCGCAAAAACTCTCTTAGAACCTTCGTTTTTGAACGAAAAACCGAAGAAGCGCAAAGATGCTCAAAGAAGCTCACCGTTCTCCGAGGTCATACCAAAACAGAGTTGGGCACGGTTCTGTCCCTGTCATTCTGGCAGGGGAAATCACTTGTGAATTTATAACCCTTTTATTTTAAATGCTTTACGTTTATTTTGGTCGGCGGGAACAGGAATTGCATTCTTCTATTCTGTAGTCTTAACGAAAGGACAGAATAGAATGCGATTTGATAAATTTACAATGAAAGCTCAGGAAGCGATCGCTACTGCACAGCAAACGGCGATGGCCCATTCTCATACCGTTCTGACTCCGCTGCACATCCTACATGCCCTGCTGGAAGACAATGAGGGGATGGCCGTCATGATCCTCAAAAAGATCGGTTCTAACGTCGACCGGATACGCAGCATGGTTGATGGCGAGGTCAACCGGCTGCCCAAAGGCACCTCGGGTGGCAGCAATATCATGCCCGATCCTTCGTTCGGACAAGTCGTTCTGGATGCCCAGAACCGGGCCGACAAGATGGGTGATGAATACCTGAGCGTCGAACACCTGCTTTTGTCTCTTTCCGAGGTCAAGAGCCAGGCCAAGGAGATCCTGAGCGTCAATTCCATCACCCCGGAACTGATCGAAAAAGCCCTCAAGGAGGTTCGCGGCGGGGAAAAAGTGACCACGGACAATCCCGAATCCCAGTACAAGGCCCTGGAACGATTCGGCATCGACCTCTTGGAGATGGCGCGAAAGGGCAGGCTCGATCCGGTAATCGGACGCGAGGATGAGATCCGCCGCTGCATGCAGGTCCTGAACCGGCGAACCAAGAACAATCCCGTTCTTATTGGCGAGCCGGGTGTGGGTAAAACCGCGATCGTGGAAGGGCTGGCCCAGCGTATTGTCGCCGGTGATGTGCCCGCAGGCCTCAAGGACAAGCAGGTGATCGCCCTGGATATGGGCGCTCTGATCGCAGGAACGAAATTCCGCGGCGAATTCGAAGACCGCTTTAAGGCCGTCCTTAAGGAGGTCGTCTCTTCCGAGGGCCGAATTATTCTGTTTATCGATGAGCTTCACACCATTGTTGGGGCCGGTAAGGCCGAAGGTGCTGTCGATGCTGGTAACCTGCTCAAGCCGTCTCTGGCCCGTGGGGAACTACGCTGTATCGGCGCCACGACGATCGACGAATACCGCAAGTACATCGAAAAAGATGCCGCCCTGGAACGGCGATTTCAGCCGATCATGGTTGATCCACCGGATGTGGAAGAGACCATCGCTATTCTGCGCGGCTTGAAAGACCGATATGATACACACCACGGCGTTCGTATCACCGATTCTGCCTTGGTTGCGGCCGCAACATTATCCAACCGATATATCTCCGACCGATGGCTGCCGGACAAGGCCATCGACCTGATCGATGAGGCCGCCTCGCGATTGCGGATCGAGAATGATTCCCTGCCCGCCGAACTGGATGATATCCGACGCCGGATCATGCAGTTGGAGATCGAGCGAGAAGCCCTGAAAAAGGAGACTGACAAGGCCAGCGCCAGCCGTCTCAAGAAATGCGAAAAGGAGCTGGCCGAATTGAAGGAGCAGAACACCCAAGTGACAGCCAAGTGGGAAGCCGATAAGGGAGATATCGACCGGATCAAGCAGCTCAAGCAGCAGATTGCCTCCGCCCAGACCGAGTTCGAAGAGGCGCAGCGCCGCGGCGAGTTGGAAACAGCCGCCCGGATTAAATACAGCACGCTTACGGACCTGACCAAACAGCTTGCCGCCGCCGAAGAAGCCCTTGCCCAGGCCAACGGCGGAAAAATGATCCACAACGAAGTTACCGAAGAGATGATCGCCCGCGTCGTCGCCAAATGGACCGGTATCCCTGTCTCGCGTCTGATGAGCGGACAGCGGGAACGATTATTGAAGATGGAAGAGGAAATCCGAGAACGGGTTGTAGGTCAGGATGAAGCGGTCACGGCCGTCTGTAATGCCGTTCGGCGCAACCGGGCCGGACTGGGCGATCCGAACCGCCCGATCGGGGTTTTTCTGTTTCTCGGTCCGACCGGCGTGGGAAAAACCGAATTGAGTAAGGCCCTGACCGAGTTTATGTTCAACGATCCCAACGGCATGATTCGCATCGACATGAGCGAGTTCATGGAGCCGCACTCGGTTGCCCGCCTGATCGGCGCTCCGCCCGGTTATATCGGGTACGATGAAGGTGGTAAACTCACCGAAGCTGTGCGCCGCAAACCGTATTCGGTCATCCTGCTCGATGAGATCGAGAAGGCCCATCCGGATGTGTTCAATGTGCTCCTGCAGGTCTTCGATGACGGCCGGCTGACCGACGGTAAGGGACGCACCGTCGATTTCAAAAATACCGTGATTATCATGACCAGCAACTTCGCCGGCGACCTGATCCGTCAGATCTCCGACTCTGAGGGACAGGACTGGGAAATCGAAGCGCGGGTGCGGGATGCTCTTAAGCAATCGTTCAAACCGGAATTTCTCAACCGGATCGACGAGACGATTGTCTTTCACATGCTCCGGCACGAGCATCTGGAAAAGATCGTGGATATCCAGCTTGGATACCTGCGGGACCGGCTGCAGGCCCGAAAGCTGCATGTGGAATTCACCGATGCCGCTCGTGAGCAGATCCTGTCCGAGGGATACGATCCGGCCTTCGGAGCCCGTCCGCTCAAGCGGGTCATCCAGCATCAGCTGGAAAATCCGCTGGCGACCGAATTGATCGCCGGCCGGTTCACAGAAGGCGACACGATTCGCGTCGATGCCGGGGCGCATCAGTTTACATTCGAAAAAGCAGCCTGATCTCAGGAGTGAAAAAAGTCCCTGGAACCTATTGGTCCCTTTTTCCCTCATTGTAATCAAAACATATATATGTTATTGTATAAATCATGCCTGACAGGGACATGTAAACGTTTGATATGAGTCCTGTTTAAATACAGCTTCAATACTGGTATTCTTTACGTGAGCATCGATGCGTTTCTTTTTTTTTGGAGTTAATTGGTGCGAATAAACAAGCCTTCGATTATTTGGAAAAACTTTCGTATTTATCAGAAGTATGGGCTTTTCAGTCCGGCGATTCGCATGGACGCCTCAACCGTCTGCCAGTTACGCTGTCCATGCTGTATTCATGCGACGGGTGAGAAGGAAAAGATTACGTATGGATTCCTTCGTTTTGAAAATTTCAAATGGTTTCTCGATACATACCCCGAGTTTCGACGGGTGGAACTCTCGGGCTGGGGAGAAATCTTTTTAAATCCTGAGATCGATGATATTATTGCCTATGCCTACAACAAAGGAGTCCATTTAACCGCAACGGCAGGGAGTAATTTTAATAGTGTCCAACCGGAAACACTTGAAAACATTGTTAAATATCAGTTTCGTCACATAACAGTGGCACTGGATGGAGCAACAAGCGAAGTGTATCGGATCTACAGACAGGGTGGAGATTTTGATACCGTATTGCGCAATATTCGACGCATCAATGAGTTGAAGAAGCAATACAATAGTCCCTATCCTGAACTTCGATGGCAGTTCATTGTTTTTGGGCATAATGAACATGAATTAGAGAAGGCCGGACAAATGGCCTCAGAATTGAATATGATTTTCCAACCCAAACTCAATGCCAATCATTCTTATGCACCTGCAAAAGATAAGGAACAATTACGGAAAATATTCGGTGCCGCAACACCGAGAGAATACTGGCTGCGTAATAAGAAAACATATACGGAATCCTGTTCTGCGTTATGGATGGCGCCACAGATCACCTGGGATGGGAGACTGTTGGGGTGCTGTGCGAACAAATGGGGGGATTTTGGAAATGTTTTTGAGTCCGGATTAAAAGAATGTCTTCAGAACGAGAGATATAAATACGCGAAAAAAATGGTAACCGGCCGGGCAAAACCCCGCCCCGATATTCCCTGTACTTCCTGTGTCAGTTATAATCATAAGATCAAAGATGGTCCTCTGATCAGGGCGCCTGGTATATACGATTTGGCATGGTTTATCCTGAAAAGGTGATCCATATCGGGAATTTTTGATCAACAAATCTTTTTTTAGAATTTGTCTGGACACTTTTGGTAAATAGTATTCTGCTACAAAAAAATACTTGATTTCCAAGACAGTCACTACAGGATTTTCCGTTTTTCTTGAAAAACCGCTTGACGCAAGCCCTAATTGACGTAGAATTCCGATGTAGGAATAAATTACGAATTAGGAATTGACAATGAAAACTTCTCCGGAAGAAGTGAATCAAAGGATGAAACGACTCCAAGAGGGTTTGCGGCGATCCGGCGTAAAGCTGACGCACCAGCGACTCGAGATCTTCCGGGAACTGGCCGCCTCCGGAGAGCACCCGGACGCAGATGTGATTTATAAAAGTGTTCGCCAGAGGATTCCCACCGTGTCGCTGGATACCGTTTATCGGACGCTCTGGCTGCTGCTTGACCTGGGTCTGATCACCACTTTGGGATCATCCGGGGAAAGAACACGGTTCGACGCGAACATGAAATCCCATCACCATTTCGTTTGCTCGGCCTGTGGTATGACCAGAGATTTCTATAGTGAAGAACTTGACGAACTGAACATTCCTCCCTCCGCAAAATCCTTTGGCCGAGTGCAAACGGCACACGTGGAAGTACGAGGCCTCTGCCTCGATTGTATAGACAAGGGGAAATCCAAAGGGAAAACGTCTGACAAGAAGGAGACGAAATAATGACCAAGAAACTAACTAACAATGTCGGCGCGCCCGTGGCCGACAACCAGAATGTAATGACCGCCGGGCCGCGCGGTCCGCAACTGCTCCAGGATGTGTGGTTCCTGGAGAAACTGGCCCACTTCGACCGCGAGGTGATCCCG
>JAFGPC010000169.1 GCA_016926155.1 Sedimentisphaerales bacterium | reverse complement strand
TCGATGCTGTTTTCCAGCAGCTCCTTGACGACGCTGGCCGGACGCTCGATCACCTCGCCGGCGGCGATCATGTTTATCATCTGGTCGTCCAGGACGACGATCTTGCCCATCGGTACTCCCTCACCATGCGGATCGAACAAAAACCCCGAGCCTGTGGCCCGGGGTCATCATACTCCAAAATCCGCTTTTTCGAAAGATCCGGTTTACTGCTGCAATAAGCTCCTGCCGGTCATCTCTTCCGGTTTATCCACGCCCATGATATCCAGCCAGGTCGGCACGACATCGGCCAGCTTGCCCCCTTCGGCAAGCGTTCGTCCTTTAAAACGGTCATCGACGATAATAAATGGCACATCTCCGATCGTATGGGCCGTGTGCGGCATATTGTTCTTGAAATCCCACATTCGTTCAAAATTGCCGTGATCGGCCAGAATGATCGCGCTGCCGCCTAACTGCTTGATCTTATCGATCACCCTGCCGACGCATGTGTCAACAGTCTCGGCGGCCTTGATCGCCGCCTGCAGGTCCCCGGTGTGCCCCACCATATCGGGATTGGCATAGTTCATGATCACGATATCGTACTTTCCGGAGTCGAGGCGCTTGAGCACTTCTTCGGTCACCTCGAAGGCGCTCATCTCGGGCTTCTGGTCGTAGGTTGCGACTTTGGGCGAAGGGATGATCTGGCGATCCTCACCCTCGAACTGCTTCTCGCGCCCGCCATTGAAAAAAAAGGTCACATGAGCATACTTCTCCGTCTCGGCGCAGCGAAACTGTGTCAATCCCAGCTTGCTGAAGTATTCCCCCGCAATATTGGGCATGGCACGAACCTTTTCAAAGGCGACCTGTGCCGGTATCGTCGCATCGTATTCGGTCATACATACGTAATAGACCTTCGGCTGTTTTTCCCGTTCGAATCCCTTGAAATCATCATCCACAAACGCGCGGGTAATCTCGCGAGGCCGGTCCCCGCGAAAATTGAAGAAGACCACGCTGTCACCGTCTTCCACCAAGGCAAGTGGTTTTCCGTCAGCATTCACGATATTGACCGGCTTGACAAACTCGTCCGTTTCCTCCTTTTCATAGCTGGCTAAAATCGCTTCATTAGCACTGCCGGCCTTGCCTCCTTTGCCAAGGACCATGCATTCATAGGCGGACTGAACCCGATCCCAGCGATGATCCCGGTCCATCGCCCAGAACCGCCCCATTACCGAAGCGATCTTTCCGACACCGATTTCGGCCATTTTCTTTTCGATATCCGCCAGGTAGCCCTTGCCGCTGGTTGGCGGCGAGTCGCGCCCGTCCATAAACGCCTGCAGAAAGACTTCCTGCAAGCCGTTTTGTTTACACAATTCCAGCATTCCATACAGATGCCCCAACAGCGAATGAACGCCGATATCACTGCACAGGCCCATCAGGTGCAATTTGCCGTCGTTCCCTTTGGCATGGTTGATTGCAGCAAGTAACTCCTTATTCTTGAAAAATTCACCTTCCCGGATCGCCTTGGTGATCCGCACCGATTCCTGGTAACAGACCCGTCCGGCCCCGATATTCTGATGGCCGACCTCGCTGTTGCCCATCGTGCCTTCCGGCAGACCGACATCTTCTCCATAAGTGCGGATCAGGCAGTGGGGATATTCGGCCATTAGACGTCCATCGACTGGCACCCTGGCCTGCTTGGTCGCGTTAAACTGATCCTCTTCCGGGCGGGGATTATATCCCCAACCATCCCGGATAATCATCACATACGGACGATGCTCTAACTGTACTTTTTTGGTCATGTACCAACCTTTCTCGATTTCAACTCTCGGAGATGCATACCGGCCCTGTCTCTGGCCCCGCCCCGGCACGCAAAAGAGGGCATACTTTACAGACAATCACCCCCCTTGTCAATCTCGTAGTCCATACGCCCCAATTCCAGATCGGTTCAACTCTTCCGCGTACGTACCCTATTTCGGACCAGGATCTCTAAGCGGAATATATGGCGACCTTGTTGGCCCCGTCGATAATATTGATCTGGGCGGCAGGATCTTTTTTCAGCCAGGAGTCTATAACATCTTGGGGATCCGAAACAGGTTGGAGATGAGCAGCAGCAAGCACAGGATCCGGGATATCGGAATAGACCAGCAGATGTCTCAGTCTTTTAATCATTTTCGCAAACTTATACGGCTTGTGACTGAACAGCTTATACTCGCGATTAATGTCGTCTAGAATCACATCCAGCGGTTTTGTAAGTCGGTCGTAAAATTCAGCCTGGGTATGAGGCTCACCGATACCCTTTGGGCAAGCCGAAAGAAACAGAACCTCTCCTCCTTCAACAACAGCGTTTTTTGTCAACTCCAGAGCCCGCTGAGCGATATACAGATCCACATCATTAGGCAGACCGCCCGGTGAGACGATCAAATAGGATTGGGGCTTGACCGTAAAGGAGTTCCGACGGTCGGTCTGGATAAATGCCCTTCCGGCCGCCTCTTGTACAGGGCCAAAATCGGCCCATTGTATCTGCCCGTCCGTGCTGATGGTCACCAGAGCCCATACAGATCGATTGCCAACGATTTGTCCCATTGCTTCGACATGGTCACAAGCTAAAGGATTATCCCGTCGCATGGGATCCGGATGCCAGGGATGGATGCCATATGTGGAACGCTCATCCAGTGCCAGGCTATGGTTCTTCTCGGTGGTGGAATAGGCGCATAAACC
>JAFGPC010000168.1 GCA_016926155.1 Sedimentisphaerales bacterium | reverse complement strand
AGGATCGCCTTATAGGGCGGCTTGCCGGCCTGCAGGTCCAATCCAATCTGATCAATCAGCACAATGGCAGTTTTGATCTGCATCCCGGATAAACCGAGGAATCCGAGGATCGCCATGAATCCGAACGGTACGTCTGTGAGTAGCAGTCCGGCCGTCACGCCAACCATGGATAGTGGCACCGTCAGGAAAATAATCAGCGGCAGTTTAATGGAATTAAAAAGCCAAACCACGATCACGAACATCCCAAGTATGCAAATTGGAAAGATCTTCTTCAATGGACCCTGCGCTTTTGCGGACTCTTTGTATTCGCCGCCCCATTCGAGGGTGTATCCCGCAGGCAACGGAATGGCTTCGATAGATTTGAGCATTGAGGCCCGCAATTGGCTGGCAACTCCGGTGATCACATTGCACTGGATGGTCACCGCCTTTTCCCGATTCCGCCGCTGAATCTGCGACCATTCTGATTCCTGATCGACTCCCGTAATCACCTGTCGAATCGGGATGAAACGGTTATAGACCGAACTCCACACCTGGACGTCTTCCAGATTGTCAATGGAGCTTCTTTCTTTTTCGGGAGCGCGATACAGGATAGGAATCAGTTCATCGTTTTCCCGGTACAGGCCTGTGATGACCCCATTGTAGTTGCCCTGCAGGGCCACGGCGACATCGCTTCGGGTGACTCCGACGCGACGGGCCTGGGTTTCCGAGTAATGGGGCCGGATGACATTCACCGGCTGCCGCCAGTCCGTGCGGACGTCCTTGGCGTCCGGGGTTTGACGCATGATCGCCATGGCCTGCTCGGCAAGCCCTCGCAGAACATCCGGATCCGGTCCGCGAAAACGAGCCTCCACCGAATAGGAAACGGAAGGACCGGTCGCGATAATCTTGGTGTAAGACTCCGTGTTCGGCATGTGCTGATGCATATAAATTTCAACGTCATCTTTTAACCGCCCGATCTGCCGGTAGTCTTCCACTTCCACCAGGAGCTGGCCGTAACTGGTATTCGGGCTTTGATAATCATAAGTCAGAATGAAACGAAGCGCTCCTTCTCCCACAAATGTGGTAACGTTGCAGATCCCCTTCATCTGACGGACGACTTCTTCCAGCTCTTTTAAATCCTCGGAAGTATGCCGAATATGGGTTCCCTGGGGCTCCCAGAAGTTGACGTAAAAATAGCGCTGCGTGGAATTGGGAAAGAAGATGGTGGGCACCTTCGTGAAGCCGATTGTCGCCGCAAGTAAAACCACCAGGGTTGACGCGATAACGATGCCGGGATGTTTCATGTAGTCATGCAGCAGCGTGCGATAGATGCGAAACCCGCGTGAATCGTACGGGTCAGCCTGTCCCTCCAGGCTGGGAATCCGCAGAAACCAGACACACAATAGCGGGGTAACGGTAACCGCCAAAACCCAACTAAACAGCAGGGAAATGGCCATGACATGAAACAAAGAGCGGCAGTATTCGCCCACGTCGCCGGGGGCGTAACCGATTGCGGCAAAAGCAAGGATGGCCACCACGGTCGCTCCCAGCAGGGGCCACTGGGTATCGTGGACGATCTCTTCGGCGGCTTGGTTTCGATTTTCCCCTCGCTGCACCTTGACAAGGATCCCCTCGGCAATCACAATCGCGTTATCCACCAGGATTCCAAGAGCAAGAATCAAAGCGCCGAGGGAGACCTTCTGCAGTTCGACACCCATAGCCAGCATCGGCAGAAATGTGCATAAGATGGTCAGGATCAAAACTACCCCGATAAGCAGCCCGCTCTGCCAGCCCATAAAGATCATGAGAAGGACAATGACAATGGCCACAGCTTCAATGAGGTTTACAACAAACGCATTACAGGATTCCACAACCACATCAGACTGATAATAGACGGTTTCCAGCTTCATCCCGACCGGACGTTTAGTGTCAAGCTGGGCCAGTTTCTTCTTGACCGCCTCTCCCATCACAACTACATTTCCCCCGTCGATCGTCGAGATGCCCAGCCCGATACAGGCCTGTCCGTTATAGCGCATGATGTTTCGGGGCGGATCCTCATAGTCCCGGCGAATGGTCGCCACATCGCCCAGACGCACCAGGCCCTTGCTGCCGCCGATAAACAGATCCGCGATCACCTCCTCGCTGGTAAAATCCCCCGTCGGAGTGATCCGCATATATTGTTTATTGACATTAACCTGTCCGCTCTGAACCACCGCATTCTGCGTTTGCAGGGCTTGAATGATCAGAATCGGCGACAATCCCAGTTCGGCAAGCCGCGCACGCTCAAACTCGACATAAATGACCTCCTGTCGCAATCCCCAGAAGTCGATTTTCGCCACCTCCGGACACAACAGCAGTTCCTTTTTCAGATACTGGGCATAATCCTTCAATTGAGCATATCTGTAATCAGGGCCCGTCAGCGCGAAAAAGACGCCATAGACGTCGCCGAAATCATCATTGACGATGGAAGGACCGGCGCCGGGCGGCAGCTTTCCCTGCATGTCATTGACTTTCCTGCGCAGCTCATCCCATATCTGGGGCAGTTCCTCGGTGGTATAGGTATCTTTGATTTCAACAAAAATAACCGACAGGCCTTCCTGGCTTGTCGAATAGATTTCTTTGACCTGGCCGAGCGACTGAGCCGCTTCCTCGACCGGATCGGTGACTTCCTCTTCAACCTCACAAGGGCTGGCTCCGGGGTACCGGGTTATAACCAGCGCTTTCTTGATGGTAAACGTTGGGTCTTCCAGCCGCCCCAGCTTCTCGTACGCCAGAATGCCTCCCCCCAGAATCACAAGGGTCAACACCACCATCAGCGTTTGTTTTCGAAGGGCAAATGCTGCAGGATTCATTAACGACTCCTTTCATTCAAAGACGAGGCATTGATAGTATTAGAGTGGATGGGACAAAGCTCCATGTCTTCTGTGATGAAGCCGGCTCCTTCGCTGATAATCAGTTCGCCGGGTTCGAGACCTTTGAGAATTTCTACCTGGTTGGATTGGATCAGTTTTCCGGTTTCAACCGGCCGCTTCCGGGCTTTGGACGATTGGGAATTAAAAACCCAGATGAAAGGCCTGCCCTGGTTATCCGTAATGACCGATCTGGCCGGAACGGCCATCATCGGGACAGAAGAGTTTTCTGAAACCCAACTGGCCTGTGCGGTCATTCCAGGAAAAATGTTCAGGTTTTGGAGGGCGTCCATCACGAACACCACGGTATAAGTGCGAGTAACCGGGTCTGCGGAAGAATTCCATTCCCTCAGGGCGGCCGTATATTCACTGTTCTGTATCGACGGAAACTGAATTTTTATGGTTTCGCCGCTTGTAAGGGGGTGCTTTGCGATTTCATTTTCCGGGATTTCGACTTCGATCTTAAGCCGTGAAATATCATGCATTCCCAGAACGACCTGGCCGACATTGACCATTTCATGGTTTTCCACATATTTTTCAGTGATAATCCCATCGTATGGAGCGATCAGGGAGGTGTCCTCCAATTCGTGATTGGCAATCTGCAACTGGGCTTGGCAGTCTTTAACGGCGGCGGCAGAACCATCATAAGCACTTTGAGCCGAGTCATAATCCGCCTGCGGTATGACGTTCTGGGAAAAGAGGGTTTTTGCTCTCTCAAAGTCTGCGGCCGCATTTTTATACTTTGCGGTTATCACGGCCAGTTGGGCTTCCAGTACCGCAATGCGATCTTGGAAATCTCGCGGGTCCACCTGCATCAATAATTGCCCTTTTTTAACAGTATCGCCGGGTTTTACGTTCAGCTCGATAAGGGGGCCATGAATGCGAAACGATAGCTGTGTTGTTTCAATGGCATTGACGACCCCGGGGAAACTTCGATCTTTGGCATAAGAGTTTGCAGAGACTTTCTCGATAACAACCGGGCGGGGTCTGGAAAGAACATCCGCGAGGGTATCTTTTTTAGGTTCCTGGTGCCGCAATACTGTAAACCATAAAACGGCAACCGTTACAAGGACAGCCAGGCCTATGCCGGAGACGATGATTAGTATCTTTTTTTTCACGCTCATTTTCCTTAAAAATTGAATTCCGGTAGCTTTCATAAAAATTTCCGCTTAGAAACTTTTTTCATGACAGACAGAGGCCGAAATGGCCAGATGTTCATTTTGAAACAGCCATCCAACCGCTTCTTCAACATCTGAAAACACATCAAATGCGATGGCATGATTATAAAAGAACTGTTTGATAAAATGAGCATCTTGTTTATTCCGTTTCACAACCAGCACAGCCATCCGGATTCCGTCGAGGAGAGGATCGGCCATCATTCTCATCACGGCATATCCTTCCATAATAGAAAACAAGGATGCTTGTGCTCGTGTATCCAAGATAATTCGATTCCACTGCCTTTCATTTAAAAGCGATCCTGCCTCTCTTGACATTTGCATAAAATGCTCTATGTTCAGATTCCGCCCAAGCAGAATAATCAAGCATTGTTCTCCCTCAGAGGCTATAATTTGATACGGCATTGTCCATCTCCTTTATTGCCTTCGGGTTTTGTTGGATACCCATTCATTTTGAGAATACTCTAGTGCCATCCAGGGAGACTTCGAGTTGATAACCTCCAATTGCTCGGCGCAGAGTTGCGCACACACTGTGGGAGAACCATTGGACCTGTGGAATTCCACCTGGAATCGGAAGTCGCCAGGCAGCAGCCAGACGCTTACTATAACTCCCTCATCCCCACGGCAAAGCCGATATTGGGGAACATCCACTTTCAGGCGAACAACTGCATTTATATGTGTAAAGGGCATAACCTAATCTCCTTCCGGATTACTCGGACCCGACGTCCGCGCCAATAACAAATACCCAATCAACAGTCCTATGGCTACTATCTCCATCCTGATTTTCCTTAAAACCTGGTTCCATTTTATGAGTTCGTGATCTGGCCCTGGTTGGATCTACCGGGGCCACATCTCGGATATACATAAAGGCAATTCACGTGCCAATCTTGGACTGATACACTAAGTGATTTATTTACAATGAGTTGCAGCAAATGGCTCGATTGTCCTTTTGGGACGGTATTTCGTCCATCCGAAAATCCGTACCCGGTAAAGGTTGACAAATCGTCCAATTGGAACTATACGCTCGTTTATTGCATTTAGCGTGAGTTGCAATTTCACGTGACTGTACCCCTTTCTTTGGGCCATTTTTAGGGTTAGGATTCCCGACCTTACAATGCTTTTATTCGATTTTTGTGTCAAGTCCTGACTTCCTCTACAATCCGTTTACCGGCCGGAGGGTACAGCTCTGCGGAGACACAACCGGAGCAGGCCGCGGTGATCGGAGCATCGGCCGGTTTCGACCGGCCTGCTTCTTCTTTAGAATGCTCTTATCCATTCTGAATCCTCCTTTTCCAGGGGGTTGTAGGCAAATCCCGACCGGCTGATCCCGGCCAGCAGGCAACTGCGCCGTTGGGAGACCCTGTGATCGCACAGTTTCGTCGCGGCCGTGCGGGCGCAAAAATTATCCTTAAGAGCCTCCTTCTTCGCGTCAATTTCCAGGTCCCGCTCGGCTGCGATCCGTTTAAGCCGAACGTTCTCCTTCTCTTGCCATTTGCAAAAACTGCTCGATTGTTAGTTTTTGCTTGGGTACAATAATAATGCTCTTCTCCAGATCAGAAGATACTATTTGATACAACATCGTTTGTCTCATTTATCCATGCCCTCGCTTCGTCCTGTGTTTTAAATATTCCCAAAAAGATACTTTTGCCTCCTAAAAATCTTCGGATTAAATAAGCTGCATCCTCACTATCAAGATAAGAAGCCAAAATACTCAATCGAATCTCATCGGGCATACGAGACACAATGTTTAATATGAGGATCAATTCTTCAAAAGCAGCTAATGAGAATGTAATTGGACGAATGTCCACAATGGCATTGTTCCAATGATTGTTATTTAACAATGCGGCAAGATCATCTGCTGTTTGTTGCAAGGATTCCCAAGATTGATCGCAAATTGCCAGAATCACACACTTTTCCTGATCAGATAAATCATACGTCTGTATCATAGATCACCTCCATAATTAACCACTATTTATTACATTGGATCAAAAGTCAGCTCCTTGCACTCTGTACACAAGGTGCAATCTGAACGCCGTGTTTATTTTTTTCATTAAAATTTTCATAATGTCTGCCTTTGGATGAATCAAAATTCAGAATCATTTTTTCCAAGGCCTTTTTGTTTTCCCAGTACCCGCCTCTGGAAGCTGAAATGTCGATGGTCTGCACCTCATTTTCTATATATTGCAGGACGAATCCGATGTGGTTTCGTTCGATGGACAACCAACAGCCGGAGGATACAATTTCTTTGTATTTCTCTTGACATCTGTCATCGATATCAATTGCATAAAACTTTCTTTCTCCGGCCGGTAAGAGATAGTGTAATACATTCACAATCATAATTTTTATCCTTTCATTTTAAGCCGAGCGGAGTATTGCCGGCGTTGATAAAAATGCCTCCAATATCACAATTCTTCTATTGCTTTCGAATTTTTCAGATGCTCTTTCATCTTGAGATCACTCCATCACCAATCTGGGGGATTTCGAGTTGACGGTCTCCAATTGTTCGGTACCGAGTATCGCGCGCACGGCGGGAGAACCGTTGGCCCTGGGGAATTGCACCTCGAAATTGAAGTCGCCAGGCGATAGCCAGACACTCACCACAACTCCTTCACGGCCGCGGTGCAGCCGAAGATTGGGAACATCTACTGTCAGGCGAACAACTTCATTTATATGTGTAAAGGGCATAACCTCATCTTCTTCCGGATCACATGCGGCCGCTTGCCCGCGTCAACAATGATCCAGAAAGTGTTACTTGGCTGAGTGGTCTCGCTCTTGGTTAAAGCCGCCGGACCGCCTTTCTATTAAACATTTCGCAATCCGCGTGCCAACACATAGATATTATTATTAGTCATTTATTGAAAAGAACTTATGGAATCCTTCCTGTTCGCCCATGTTCGGACGGCATTTCGTCCGGTCGAAAATCCGTACCAGGTAAAGGTTGACAAATCGTCCAATACCGACTATAAGTGGGGAATGGAAACAGGTGCCCCTCTTACCGTCAATGTCCAGTTGATGACTGACGTGCTCCTGGAAATCGCCCAAGAGCGATCGCTGGAGCAGTTGCTGCAGAAGCTGGTTTGCCGCGCACTGGGAACGCCTGAGGCCCTCATTGTCATTGTCTGGCTAATCGACAATGGCGAGGGACATGCCGCTGTCGAATCCAAGGAAGATCCTTCCTGTCAAACTCGTTATCTGTACGCCGTAGCCGGCGGAACCAGCACCGACAGCTTACGAGAGCAATCCGTGCGCCTGCCGGATCATCTTGCGCGAATACCCCTCGGAATCGGCCCGATTGGAAAGGTGGCCACGACGAAGCAACCTCTGACGATCAATGATCTGGACAAGGCGACCGGGGAATTATTCTTTACTCTCGATTGGGTCAAAGCACAGCATATCCGCGGGTTCAACTGCGTTCCGATCATCTGCAGGGACGAGGTGTTGGGAGTGTATGGGGTCTTCGACCGCAACACACCGCCTGAAGGCGCGGTCCGGTGGGCACGTATTTTCGCCGATTACATTGCAGCTTCTATTGTCATCACGCGGTCTTTCGAGGAAATTCGGCGGCTCAAGACGCAGCTTGAACAGCAGAATGCATACCTTCGTGAAGAGGTCGTGGAGGCCAAGGCGTTTGGAGATATTGTAGGACAGAGCACAGCATTGGAACAAGTGATCCACCAGATCGATCTGGTCGCACCGACCGATGCCTCAGTTCTCATCCTCGGGGAGACCGGGACTGGCAAGGAATTGGTGGCTCACGAAATTCATCGCCGCAGCCGGCGTCGTGACGCCTCGCTGGTCCGGGTCAATTGCGCCTCCGTTCCAAGGGAGTTATACGAAAGCGAATTCTTTGGCCATGCCAAAGGCGCCTTTACCGGAGCCTTCAGGGACCGCGCTGGTCGTTTTGAGACAGCCGAGGGAGGAACTTTGTTTCTCGATGAGATCGCGGAAGTGCCTGTCGAACTTCAAAGCAAACTGCTCCGCGTGCTGCAGGAGAAACGGTACGAACGGGTGGGTGAGGATCGGACGCGACACGCCGATGTGCGCATCATTGCGGCTACCAATCGCGATATGAAGAAAGAGGTGGAATCTGGCCGCTTTCGCCAGGACCTCTACTATCGCCTCAATGTCTTTCCCATACAGGTTGCTCCATTGCGTGATCGCAAAGAAGACATTCCGCTGCTGGCGCAGCATTTCGTTCAGCAGTCGGTTAAAGAAATGCGCTGTTCGAAACCCAGGCTGACTCGTATAGGCATTCTTCGACTTCAGAATTACGATTGGCCCGGGAATGTCCGTGAGCTACGAAATGTAATCGAGCGTGCCGTCATTCTGGCAAGGGGAGGAGTACTCGAGTTTGACCTGCCGATCTGTGACGCTCAACCCGTAACACGACTTCAGTCAAGTTCCCCACATGATTTACAGGAATTCCTCACGGAAAGCGAGTTGCGACAGCGAGAGAGGGATAACCTTCTGACGATTCTTGAGAAAACCCGCTGGAAGATCAAAGGTCCAGACGGCGCAGCGGAACTCTTAGGTGTGAATGCTACTACACTGCTCTCGCGAATGAAATCTATGCATATCAAGCGGCCGAAGTAATCCGCATTTCATACCTTATAAAAAGTCAACCGCGTGTAACATCAAGTCCCTTGTACACAGAAATTTCCTCGATTTTAGGTCTTTCTCCGGGTAACATTTTGCCAAATAATAGTGAAACTTGGACAACCAAGATCGACTTATCAGGATGCCTTTATGAAACCCAAACTTCCTTCGATGCTTCTGATGATGCTGGCCGGGTGGATCAACCGCCACCAGCAGGATATGATTGAATACCTTAAAGTGGAGAATAAAATCCTCCGGGAAAAGCT
>JAFGPC010000167.1 GCA_016926155.1 Sedimentisphaerales bacterium | reverse complement strand
TGGCCACCAACCCACCGGCCCGAACGCTATGCGTTGGACACTTGTCCAGCACAATAGCATGGGAAATGCAAGATACAAGGGTGGGCCGTGCCCACGCTGGATATAGAATGGATTTCAGGAATCTGACTGCTTTTGATCCATCTGTTGCAGAATATAGGATTCCGCGATACGGATTTCCGTATTGATTCCTTTCAGGACATCGGAGGCCAGAGGTTCGATTTCTTCATCCGGTTCGATCCCGTTGAACTCGATTGGCTTGCCGTCAATCCGCCAGCGGCTTCGGGTGGGAATGACGACCGAAGCAATCCCGGAGGGAAATCGCCATGTCCGTTTCGAGCTGGAAGAACCGGCCGTCCTCGTTCCGAACAAGCGAGCCTGGGCATATCGCCGAAGATCACGGGCCAGGGTCTCCCCCGCCGAAACACAACCCGCATCAATAATGCCTGCCACCGGACGTTTAAGCTGCTTGAGTTGTTCAATCAGTTGATTATCGTATCCCCCGCCTCCGTTGCCCCGCAGGTCCACGATCCACCCTTTCACATCTGGATGGGCCTGTACAGCTTGCCCGATCCCCTCGGTTATCGACGGATCGACTCGTCGCAAATACATATACCCGACTCCGCTGGAGAGTTTCTTATAAAAAAAGGACCTTCCGATACGGGTCAAACCATTGGGAAGATGATAGACATGCGGCCAGCCGCGGGCCTCGGTATTATTTCCCAACTGGATTTCCTCTGTCGCGCCTCCCAGACCTTTCCGGATAACGATAGTATGCATCTGTCCTTTCGATCCCCGCAGCGGGATGCGGTAGGCAAACAGACGCGCTCTTTGGGGGCTGGGACAGCCCCCCTCCCGCCATAGTTCATCCCCTCGAGCATCTAGATACTCCCTCGCATTTACCCCATCGATGGAAACCACCGTGGTTCCTATCGGTATCCCTTTCCCATATTCGGCCGGGGAGAGCATGACCACAACTGAATTGTCCTGCGCCGGCATGAAACCGATCAGAGGGTAATATTCCGGCTCCGGCATAGGAATTTGGATAGTGACACTCGTGAGTTGAAGATGTGAATCCCGAAGACATTTAATGGCATCAAAAACAATCCGCAGAAACTCCGTATCCGACTTACATAACTGAATACGTTTCGATAAATCTTGTTTTGACTGATCCCAATCGTTTCGAATATCCTTCAGGTCCAAAAAAGGATATGCGGTGTCAATCTCCTTGAAAAAGGCATCGAGATCAGATGAGTAACTTGTATGGCCCTCTTTTTGTAAAGGACGTTCCCCGTTATCAGACCCGGATATTGCGATATTTCCCACAACAAAACTAAGCATAACCAGCACGATCCAACGTTTTCCGCATGACATGATCATTCTCCTCATAAAAAAATTATAGACTCCCTTTTATCGAGTAAATTTTACTACCTTACGGTTCAATTTTGAATCGTTTCTTGGAATTCCTGATAGAATCTGTGAATGGTCATTCAATTTTACGAATCAAACAACAAAATACATTTCTCGGTTTTACGACATTTCATTCTTTCATTTTACCTTCTTTCCTGTGAAAAGTCGTTGCTTTTTTAAACAAGGTTCGCTAAGGTGTTTCATTCGTTTTCGAAAGCATAATTTTATTGATGAAGGTGTTTTCTCAGGAGGTCATATGGCGGCAAAAGCCAATGCGGTTGTGGCCCAGTCAGGTGGTCCAACGGCAGTCATTAATTCCAGCGCCTGCGGTGTGATTCAGGAGGCTGTCAAGTCCGGCAGGATCGGCAAAATATTCGGAGCAACCAATGGAATTTTGGGTATCCTGAAAGAAGAACTCTTTGATATTACCGCCGAAAAGCCCGAGACCGTCGAAGCCCTCAAACGCACCCCCGCCGCCGCGACAGGTTCCTGCCGGTACAAGCTCAAATCACTCGATCAGAACCGAGCCGATTACGAGCGGATTCTGGATGTCTTCAGGGCTCATGACATTCACTACTTCTTCTACTGCGGCGGAAATGATTCCATGGATACCGCCGACAAGGTCAACAAACTGGCCGCCGAAACCGGGTATGAACTGGTCTGCATGGGCGTACCGAAGACCATCGACAACGACCTGGCCTGCACCGATCACTGTCCGGGATACGGCAGTGTCGCCAAGTATGTCGCCACCAGCGCGATGAATGCCGGCAAGGATACCGAAGCCTTATATACCACCGATACCTGCACAATTCTGGAAGTTATGGGCCGCAATGCCGGCTGGATCGTCGCCGCGACGGGCCTGGCCCGACGTGAACCGCAGGATGCCCCGCATCTGATCTATCTGCCCGAATCGGCATTTACCTTCGAACAATTTATACTGGATGTCAAAGAGGTTCTCAAGGAATTCGGTCGAGTGTTTATTGCTGTCGGTGAAGGGCTCAAAGACAAGGATGGTAAATATATTACCGCTGACGCCGGCCAGTTCGGCAAGGACAGCTTCGGACATGCTCAGCTTGGCGGGGTGGCCGAGGTGCTGAAAGCGGTAATCGAAAAAGAAGTCGGGATCAAGGCCCGGTTTAACAAGCTGGGCACCAACCAGCGAAGCGCCATGCATTTTGCCTCCCTGACGGATGTCAACGAAGCCTATATGGTCGGCCAGGCAGCCGTTCAAGCGGCTCTATCGGGGGAAAACGGCAAGATGGTGACTCTCGTTCGCGAATCGAATTCCCCTTACAAATGCAGTACCGGCCTGGCCTTGCTGAGCGATGTTGCCAATGGAGAGAGCAAGGTCCCGCGCAAGTATATCAATGCCAAAGGAAACGGCGTCACTCAGGCCATGCTCGATTATGTCCGTCCATTGGTCCAGGGCCAAGCTCCTATTACCATCGGTTCGGATGGCCTGCCCGTTTATATGCGATTCGAACGAAAGCACGTAACAAAAAAACTGCCCAAGTATATGTAATTCCGAGGAATATCATGCAGGATCGGTTTGACATAAAAGATAAAGGGATCGTAATTACCGGAGGCGCCGGCGTGTTATGCGGCGCGATGGCCCGGGAACTGGCCGCTCGCGGCGCCAAGGTCTGTGTCGCCGATTACGACGATATGCGGGCACATCAAGTCTGCAAGGAAATCGAAGCCGATGGGGGATTTGCCCTTCCCGTTAAAATTGATGTACTGGAACGCAAGACCGTACAGGAGGCTTTCATTTGCGCCCGGGATTGTCTGGGACAAATCGACGTGCTGATCAACGGTGCCGGGGGGAATAAAAAGGAAGCTACCTGTGCCCCTCCCACTACGTTCTTTGACCTGCCGGAAGAGGCAATCCGTATGGTCTTTGACCTGAATTGCGTCGGCACTATGATCCCCAGTCAAATTTTCGGCAAGCATATGGCCAAGCAGGGACAGGGAGTCATTATCAACATTTCCTCCATGAATGCATTCCGTCCCTTGACCAACATCGCGGCTTATTCGGCCGCCAAATCGGCGATCAGTAATTTTACCCAGTGGTTTGCTACCTATATGGCACAACGGCATTCGCCGAATATCCGTGTCAATGCCATCGCCCCCGGATTCTTCCTGACCGAACAGAATCGCTTCCTCCTGACCGATGAAAAAGGCGAGTTGACACCCCGCGGCAAAACCATCATCGATCATACCCCCATGGGGCGATTCGGCGATCCGGATGACCTGCTGGGGACTCTTGTTTGGCTGATCAGCGATGCGGCGAAGTTCGTTACCGGGATAGTGGTCCCCGTCGACGGGGGCTTTTCCGCTTTCAGTGGAGTATAAACATCAGAAAGACGAAGGAATACATAGAATGGATCCCGCTCAATCTTTAAAAGACCTTAAACCATCTAAAGACTTCTTTATTGGAATCGATTCGGACGGATGCGTATTCGACACAATGGGCATCAAGCAGAGAGAGTGTTTTTGCCCCATGTTGATCGGCTATTTCGGTTTACAACCGGTTGCACAGGCCGCTCGGGAATGCAAGGATTTTGCCGACCTGTTCAGCAAAACTCGCGGTGCTAACCGCCACAAAACCGCCGTACGCATTATTCGTGATCTTCTTCCGACCCATCCCATGGTCAAGGAACGTGGTTTCAAAGTACCCGTATTCGAACATTACTTCAACTGGGTGGACAATCCTCAGAGCCTGCTGAGTAATGAAGGTCTTAAGCAGGCGATAGACGAAGCGACTGACAATAAAGAAAAGACGGAGCTGCAACAGGTTCTCAAATGGTCGCTACGCGTGAATGAGATGGTCACCGAAATTGTCAAAGACATCCCTCCCTTTCCTTATGTTCAAGAGTGTCTGGAAAAAATCACGAAACAGGCCGATGTAATCGTTTGTTCGGCGACTCCCAATGAAGCCCTGATTCGTGAATGGCAGGAGCACAATATTGCCCAGTTTCCCAAGGTGATTGCCGGGCAGGAAATGGGCAAAAAGGCGCAGCACCTGGATTATGCCTCAACCGGAAAATATACTAAAAATCACGTACTCATGATTGGCGATGCACCGGGCGATCTGAAAGCCGCCCGGTCAGTTGGGGCCCTGTTTTTCCCGGTCAATCCGGGTGCTGAAGCGGCCTCATGGAAACGTTTCCATGACGAAGCTTTTGATACATTCATCAATGGCCAATACGCCGGTGATTATGAGGCCGCATTGATTTCTGAATTCGATGATTATCTGCCGGAAAATCCACCATGGAAAATATAAGCCCGACAGTTTCCTGATACGTAGAGATTCAAGTAAGGTGGATGGACACAAGGATAGATCATATCGAGTGGGTTGACGATGTTGTATTTTGAAACCGGCAGTGAAAAAGCGAATTTAAGCCTGAAAGACCTGAAAGAAGGTCTCTGTTCGGCTTTGGATAAACTGGGACCTCGTACAAAGGTACTGGCCATCCCCCCGGATATTACCCGTTTCTATTCCCGGGCCGGGGACCTGACCCGGATTGCCTACGATTATTATGGAAGTGCATTGACGGATATCCTTCCCGCTATCGGCACTCATACTCCCATGACTACTCAGGAAATCAATCGCATGTATTCCGGTGTCGATCCAGGTCTTTTCCGCGTGCATGACTGGCGTGGTGGATTGACCACACTAGGTGAGGTGCCCGGTGATTTCGTCTCGCAAGTCAGCGGTGGAAAAATCGATTATTCCTGGCCCGCTCAGGTGGACAAACTGCTCACCGAAGGCGGTTTTGACCTGATTCTGTCTCATGGACAGGTTGTCCCCCATGAAGTGGCGGGCATGGCCAATTACACTAAAAACATCTTTGTCGGCACGGGGGGTGCTGAAGGGATCAACCGAAGCCATTTTCTCGGCGCTGTCTGCAATATGGAAACGATCATGGGGCGGGCTGATACGCCGGTCCGCCGGGTTCTGAACTACGCCTCGGACCATTTCGCCAAAGACCTGCCCATCGTCTACGTGCATACCGTCGTGGAAGGACGCCGGGAAGGCCCGATCACGCGAGGGCTGTTTGTCGGAGATGACACCGAATGCTTTACAAAGGCCGCCGATCTGAGTTTGAAGGTGAATTTTCAGATGCTCGACCGGCCGCTCAATAAAGTGGTCGTCTATCTCGATCCCCACGAATATAAAAGCACCTGGTTGGGAAACAAGAGCATTTACCGAACACGGATGGCGATGGCCGACGGCGGAGAACTGATCATCTTGGCTCCGGGCCTCAAGGAATTTGGCGAGGACAAGGAAATCGACCGCTTAATCCGAAAGTACGGCTATATCGGCACCGAGGAAGTCCTTTCGGCTATCCGTGAAAACGAGGATCTCCAGACCAATCTCAGTGCGGCCGCCCATCTCATCCATGGATCCAGCGAAGGGCGATTTACCGTCACCTATTGTCCCGGCAAGCTTACAAAAGAGGAAATAGAAAGCGTCAATTTCAAATATGCCGAGTTGGACAAAATGATGAAAACATACGATCCGGCTAAATTACATGACGGATTTGTTGAGATTGGTGGGGATACCGTGTATTTTATTTCCAATCCGGGTCTGGGCCTATGGTCCACCCGGGAAAGATTCGAACAAACGTAAAATAATCAGTTGATTTGCATCTGCAAATCAGAGGAGTACATGCAATGGCAAAAGCGGATATTGG
>JAFGPC010000166.1 GCA_016926155.1 Sedimentisphaerales bacterium | reverse complement strand
CGGGTGACGTTGTCGCGTCCGGGGGACAAGGAGTGGCAGAAGGAGCGGTATTATATCCGGGTTGCTTCGGTGGACTACAACGACACCGCTCCCTGGCCGGTCGAGGCCGACGGGACGGGCGCGAGCCTGCAGCATGCCCATCCGGCCGCAACCGAGCCGACGCTGCTGTACGGCAACGACCCGGAAAACTGGACGAGTGCCGAACCGCAACCGGGACAATAATCGACAAAAGACATGGGAAATTCAATATCAACAACGGGGTGCTTCTATAGGTAACCCGTTTTCATTTACAGATCACAACGATTTCGTAAAGCTTATTTAAATCACTGATATTACTCCCGGGCCTACCCTTGTAGTATAGCGACAAATCCGTATAATGGCCGCCTTGCGAACTCGCTTGGTCAAATTTGACCTGCATGGGGTAAAATCCCAAATAAATACTCAGAAAAAAATAATGAAAGAACAAGATGGATAAAGGCACATACGACTTTACCGCGATCGAAAAGAAGTGGCAAGACTTCTGGCTTCGGAACAAGACCTTTCGCACTGAAGACAAGGGGAACAAATCCAAGTTCTATGTTCTCGACATGTTTCCCTATCCCTCCGGCGCCGGCCTGCACGTCGGCCACCCGGAAGGATACACCGCCAGTGATATCGTAGCCCGATATAAGCGTATGAAGGGCTTCAACGTCCTACACCCAATGGGCTGGGATGCTTTCGGCCTGCCCGCCGAGCAGTATGCCATCAAAACCGGTACCCATCCGGCTGAGACTACGCAAAGAAATATTACCAATATACGACGCCAGATTCAGAGTCTGGGTTTTTCCTATGACTGGGATCGCGAGGTCAATACCACCGATATCCATTATTTCAAATGGACGCAGTGGATTTTCCTTAAGCTCTTCAATTCCTGGTTCGATGAGGCACAGCAGAAGGCGCGTCCCATTGAAGAACTGCCCATCCCCGACGGCCTGTCAAAAGAAGAACGTGAACAATATATCAATGACCATCGCCTTGCGTATGAATCGTTTGCCCCAGTCAACTGGTGTCCCGAACTGGGTACGGTATTGGCTAACGAAGAGGTTGTCGGCGGCCTCAGTGAACGAGGTAACTTTCCCGTTATTCGTAAACCGATGCGTCAATGGATGCTCCGGATCACCAAATACTGTGAACGGCTCCTAGCCGGCCTGGATCAGGTGGACTGGCCGGAATCCATCAAAAAACTGCAGCGTGACTGGATTGGTAAGAGCATTGGCGCTGAGGTTGATTTCCAGGTCGACGGTTTTGATGAAGTGATTCGTGTTTTTACCACTCGGCCTGATACGCTTTTCGGCGCTACGTATATGGTCATGGCTCCCGAACATCCGCTGGTCGATGTTATCACAACCCAACAATACAACACTGATGTCGAAACCTATCGCAGGCAGGCCGCCCAGAAAAGTGATCTGGATCGTACTGATTTAGCCAAGGATAAAACCGGCCAGTTTACCGGAGCATACGCTATCAATCCTGTCAATGGCCAGAAGATTCCGATCTGGATCAGCGATTATGTCCTCATCAGTTACGGCACGGGCGCAATCATGGCCGTGCCTGCGCATGATGATCGCGACTGGGAATTTGCCACCAAATTCAAATTGCCGATCATTCAGGTGGTCCTGTCACCGGCGCCTGTTGAGGGTTGTTTCACTGGCGAGGGAACCTCGCTCAACTCCGGTCCTTTTGACGGTCTGTCCACCGCCGAGTTCAAGGTGAAAATCACCGAATGGCTCGAAGAAAAACGCTTGGGCAAGAAAGCAATCAATTACAAGTTGCGAGACTGGCTCTTCAGTCGACAACGCTATTGGGGTGAGCCGTTCCCTATTCTTCACACTGAGGACGGTCGGATTCTCTCGCTCGATGAGAAGGATCTGCCCCTGACGTTGCCGGAGGTGGATGACTACAAACCCACCGGCACTGGCGAACCGCCACTGGCTAAGGCCGCAGATTGGCTCAATGTCACGCTGCCCGATGGCACAAAAGCCAAACGGGAAACCAACACCATGCCCCAATGGGCAGGAAGCTGTTGGTATTACCTTCGTTATATTGATCCGGCCAATCCGAACGCCGCCGCTGATCCGGAAAAGGAAAAGTACTGGATGCCCGTTGACCTCTATATCGGCGGTGCGGAACATGCCGTTCTCCATCTTCTCTATTCTCGTTTCTGGCATATGCTTCTATATGATCTGGGCTATGTTTCCACACGCGAGCCGTTTACAAAGCTCATCAACCAGGGAATGATTCTAGGGTTGTCATATAAGGACAAACGCGGAGTACTGGTCCCCAACGACCTTGTCGAAGATCGTGATGGAAAATACTTTCATAAAGAAACCGGCGAATCACTTGAGGAATTCCCCGCCAAGATGAGCAAAAGCCTCAAGAACGTGGTCAATCCTGATGAAGTCATTTCTCGTTATGGAGCAGACTCGATGCGTCTGTATGAAATGTTCATGGGCCCGTTGGAAGCCACCAAGCCTTGGAACATGCACGGGGTTGAGGGCGTCCATCGTTTCCTTGGCAAAACCTGGCGTGCCGTCATTGACGAACAGACCGGGAATCTTGTACCCCAGATACAGGATGCAACTGCTGAAGAGGAAACCCTTCGTCTGCTCCACCAGACCATCAAAAAAGTCGGTGAGGATATTGAAACCTTTGGTTTCAACACGGCTATCAGCCAGATGATGATCTTCGTCAATCATCTGTACAAGCTCGAAATACGTCCCAAACATGTCATTGAGACATTTGTCCTGGTTCTTTCACCCTTTGCGCCACACATTGCTGAAGAACTTTGGCAGCGTCTGGGATACACTGGCACCCTTGCTTATGAAACATGGCCCGCTTACGATCCGGAGCAGATCAAAGAAAAACAGATCGAACTGGCTGTTCAGGTGCTTGGTAAGATCAAGGATCGTATTACAGTCTCTGCTGACGCCCTCGACGAAACCATTCAGCAAGCCGCCCTGGCTTCCGAAAAAGTCCAGGCCGCTATCGGAGGCAAAGCGATTAAAAAGGTCATCGTCATAAAGTCCCGTTTGGTCAATATTGTTATATGACATATCTTTTTCTTAGAGAAGCAATACGACAATTTCAATGAGACGGCCTTATCCATTTTATTATGAGCGGTAATTGAATAACTACCTTCAAATTCTCCGATTTCCCTGTTACCGATCCCATATTAATGACACTCTCTGAAGAACTTTCACTATAAGCAGGATCCGTTTGCACGTGCATCCGGGTCCTGTGGAGAGTGCCGAATCAGACAATTGGGAGGTAAGGATTCGATGATGCAAATATCACGACGATCCTTTTTGCAATATTGTACCATCGCATCGGCTTCTTTGGGTCTTGGGCCAGCAGAATTGATAAAACTAAGTCAGGCCCTGGCCGAATCCAAAGCATCCTCCGTACTCTGGATTCAGGGCAGCGGATGCAGCGGATGCACCACGTCATTCCTGAATTACATCTCTCCACTGCCCCCGGTCGATGCCGCCGATGTGCTGATCTCTCTGAACCTGCAGTACCACCCTACATTGTCCGGTGGCGCAGGCAGGTCAGTCGTCGAGACGATCAATGCCGCCGAAAACTTTATTCTTATCATCGAAGGCAGTATCCCGACGGCATTCGATGGTCACACCTGTATTTCATGGTCTGATAACGGACAGGACATACCTTTTGTCCAGGCAGCTCGTACGCTTGCCGCTAAAGCCAACCAGGTCGTAGCCATCGGTACCTGTGCCGCCTATGGAGGCATTTGTGCGATGGGCAGCAATCCTACACAAGCCAAAGGAGTCAGCGAGGCACTTGGGATCAAACCAATCAACATTTCCGGCTGTCCCCCGCACCCCGACTGGATTGTAGGCACATTGCTTAAGTTGTTTATGGGCGAGACCATTCCCCTGGATAACGAGGATCGTCCTCTATTTATCTATGGGCAACGAGTTTGCGATCAATGTCCGTTCCATCGACGAGGTGAGGCTAGAAGTTACGGTGTTAACGGACTTTGCATGGAAGCCATGAATTGCCAGGGACGATCCACCAATGCTCCCTGTCCGACGCTGAAATGGAACAACGGAGTAAACTGGTGTATGGCCGCCGGTTCGCCGTGTCTGGGCTGCACTGAACCGACATTCCCGTCTTCAGGTCCTGTTCGCGGGAGAGGACGTGGTGGCCAGGGCCGAGGATTTGGCCGGCGAGGAGCATAATTCCTGCTGATAACTGCATATTTTCGGAGTATATAATATGCCTAAAACGATTGTCATCGATCCCGTCACTCGTTTGGAGGGTCATCTTCGAGCGGAGGTGACCGTCGACACCATGAATGGGGAAAATCAGGTCGCCGACGCCAAGATTGCCGGAACCCTGTTCCGTGGCATCGAGCAGATGCTGATTGGCCGCGATCCTTGGGATGCCGCTCAACTGACTCAGCGTATCTGCGGTGTTTGTCCGGTCCCGCACGGAGTTGTGGCGGCGACCGCCCTGGAAAAAGCCGCCGGCAGCAACATTCCCGATAATGCCCGTATTCTTCGTAACCTGGTTATGGGCGCAAACTTCATGCAGTCTCACATTCTCCATTTCTATCAGATGTCCCTGCTGGATTTTATCAAAGGCCCCCAGATGCCCCCCTGGCAGCCGCAATGGAAATCGGATCAACGGATAAAAGAGGCTGATTCAATCCGTTTGAACAAACATTATGTAACTGCCATCAAGGCCTTTCGCCAGGTCAATGAGATGACAGCCATTTTCTCCGGTCGTCAGCCTCATGCCCCGGCTCTGGTGCCCGGCGGATTCACGACCGTACCCACAAACGAAAAGATCGATCTATTTCGTCAGTACAGCCAAACCGTCATTGACTTTGTAAAGAATACCTACCTTCCGGATGTCGATTTTGTGGCCTCCCAGTTTCCTGAATATAATCGAATTGGAAAAGGCTATGGAAATCTTATTGCCTTTGGCGCCTTTGATCTGAATGGATCCGGCGGCAAATCATTTTTCCGGGGCGGTCGCAAAATGGAAGGCAACGGCCAAACTCAACCGCTGAACATCGATGCCGTCAGTGAACATGTCACCAGTTCCTGGTATGAAAACTCGACAAGTAAAAGCCATCCTGTAAGAAGCACAACACAGCCCGTCTATCCCAAAGAAGGAGCGTATTCCTGGATCAAGGCCCCCCGGTATGAGAATCAGGCGTTCGAAACCGGCCCCCTGGCTCGGATGAGTATTAACGGCTTTTACAACCAGGGCGTCTCCGTCCATGATCGCCACAAAGCCCGTGCCTTGGAAACCCTCAAACTCGCCGAGGCCCTGCCCGTATGGCTGGACGAAATAAACGTCGGCAGTCCTGTCTATTCTTCCTATTCGGCTCCAACGGAAGCAGCCAGTTTCGCAATAGCTGAAGCCCCGCGCGGCGCCCTCGGACACTGGATCGGTATCACCAATAGCAAAATCGCCCATTATCAGGTCCTGACGCCAACGTGCTGGAACGCCTCTCCCCAAGACGACGACCAGCAGCCCGGCCCCATGGAAAAAGCCCTGCTCGGAACACCCGTTCAGGATCCGGACAATCCCATCGAGGTCCTCCGCGTAATCCATTCCTTTGACCCGTGCCTGGGCTGTGCGGTGCATATGTGCAGGATTACTCAGCGCTAAACCATGGATTTCCGGCCGGTTTAAAACGTTTTTTATGCGTGTAATAAAATCCGGTGTCTATCCGGTTCTTTTAGATAATGCTCGAATAAGTCGCTGTTTAATCTGTTCGACGCGTCGTAATCGGCATTGCCATATGGTAAGTGTCTTCCAACCTTGTTGTCGGAGTAAGCGTCTAACCCTACGGTCCCTGCGCTTATTTTTATTAATCTTGTGTTCCCAGAAAGATCGATTCGTGGCCGGCAATTTTGCACGTACACAATTCCGATGCCCATGCCAGAAACATCCGTTTACAAAAATCGCTGTTTGCGCCGAATGGATGACGAAATCGGGTTGCCCCGGCAATCTCTTGACATTTCTTCTATATCGCGTACCTAAGCTCTTTAGAATATCTGCGACTATCTCCTCAGGTTTGGTGCGTCGATTTTTAACACGGCTCATAATCCAGCTACGTTTTTTTTTAGTATATACGTCTACCATTTAAATCGCCAAATCAAAGGGCAGATCACTTATATCTCGAAGTCTACGGCCTTCTATCAACTCTTTCAGATGATCCGCATGATCCCTTCTTTCGCTTTCCTCAATACTCATCATAAGCTCATGTAGTGCCGCATGGTACATACAATCCAAATCTCCTGTTCCCAAAGCCAGTGAAGCAAGCCGACTGGGTAAAGGCTCAAAAGTGACAGCTACAATATGTGGTGTGTTTCCCTTTCGGTTCCGGATTAGATTCAATGCTTCCGTTCGCGTGTTTTGGGCACGATCGCTTCGAATCGTCCACTTGCAGGAAACACTGGCATGAAGAATTCCTTGGCTACGATCAATATTGGCGGCTCGAAGCGGCGCATAAGATACAATAGACGCCCCTGTGGAAACTAAAATTTCTTTCTGATTGATCTTTTCATCCGACTCGGAACGTCGAGCTATGATTATGTCCGGCGTGATCAGGTAATCTCCTCCCAGGGCTGTTTTTAATTCCGGATTTTCATTGAGTATACGTTGAATCCCCGCAAGATGTTCATATTGGTCATACGCCGTAATGCCACAGAAGGCTTGCGATGTAGATATTGTCCATTCACCGGGACGTAAATGTCCCAGGCGGTTTAAGGCCGCCCGAATAAAATCGGCTGTTGCCTCGGCAAAATGCTGTCCAATCGTTTGGCTTGATAATTGATCCTCTTGCTCTTTAAGTTCGAATCCCAGCTTCTTTACGAGACGTTCGGAAAAATCCATACTTGGCGCATTATGCCCATCTGCAATATTCGGTATGTTGCTTTTAACTCGATACCTCAAGGCGTTTTCAACTAATGTTTTGTGATAGGTTTTTCGGAGGCCCTCGATTTTAGTCATCTACCTTTCCTTTTCTATGTCAATGGCAACGATTCCCCCCTTGTTGTAATGCTCGTGGAATTCCGAAGAATTACCGCCATGACGCACTTTCCAAGCTCATAAGCTATCGGAGGCGGTACGGCATTACCAATTTGGATTCCGACTTCTATTCGCTTCCCTTTGAATACAAATTGATCGTCAAAACCCTGTAGCCGAGCAGCTTCCCTATGCGTAATAGGACGATCTTCTTCCGGATGCAAGTATCTTCCTTTTTCCGGTTTGTAGAACTCCGTCCGGATCGTTACCGACGGTTGATCCCACCATAAACGGCCAAACAAATCGGTCCCGCCTTGTGTCTTCTTCTTCCAGCATTCCGGTGTTAACTCAGGGGGCAGATCAAACCTGTTTCCTCCCGGCGGAACACATCGGTATCTCTGTAATGAAAGTTCCGTCGGATTACGCCCAATATGCCAATTTTTTCCTGTAGGAAAGCAAGGTAAATCCCCGATAGCGTCTCTTACCGTCTTCCAATGCGGAAGATTTACATTTTCAAAAGTAGGCGATTCTCGCGGATTTCGATATGTAGGATCTGGAAATACGGGCGATCCGACACGACTTCCTATTAGAAAGGCGCGTTTTCTTTGCTGAGGAACTCCGTAGTCCGCTGCATTTAAGATCCGACTCGCCACCTCATATCCGAGTTGACGCGCCACTCTTACTATTTCTTCATATTCGGCAGATTTCAACAATGGCGGTACATTTTCCATGATGAAGATCAACGGATTCGCATCTTTAACGGCACGTAGGAAATGTCGCCACAATTGACGTCGAGGATCATTTGGTACTCTTTCCCCCAAGTTGCTGAATCCTTGACAGGGAGGTCCGCCTATTAAAAGGTCACAGCAAGGGAAATTCTCGACTTCCTGGATCGCACACTGTAAAATTCGCGGGCTAATGTTCTGTCTAAATGTCTCGCAACAAGATGCATCCCATTCTACCGCCAATAGATTTGAAAATCCCGCTTTCTTTAATCCGTAAGACATCCCTCCGCAACCGGCAAACAAATCAATCACAGTCGGCTTGCCTTCTTCCACAGACGGCCATTGCTCCGGAATATGTGCTCCTTCCCGGACATTCTTACTTTCGAATGGATATATCCGATACGTAAATGTATTGAGCCGCTCAATAGCCAGAACATCGCCTTCACGAATCTCATGCCGTTCAAAGAACTTGCGAACCCAACTTCGCTTTCTGAAAAAATTCCGCGAAGAGCCATTCTTCCCGTTCCCGGCAATGTCAGTCTGAACGGACTTCTCAAGTCCTTCAACATGTAGCGTCAGACTTTTCCCTACACCTGCCTTACGACTTGACGCACCAACACACTCTTTGGGAAAGAAATCCTGGTGGCCGGTAAAATAGATATGATGATGCTCCAGATTTCCACGTGTAATCGCAATTAATCGCTTGCGTTCGCTGACATTCCCGCTCATTTGCGAATCCTTCCGCAGATATTAAAGCTTCACCCTTGATCTACTGGTCATAGACCTTAATATTGCATAAAGCTGATTTATAAGTTTATTTGCTTTTTCTCGATCCGTCAATATATCTTATTTAAACCACGGACTCTCAGCCAGTTGTTTTGCGCTGGTCTGGGCCCAGCGAATCTGCGTATCCCGGATCAACTTGCCGTCCTCGGTGACCATGAAGAGGCGATTGATATGATCGAATCCGCGCTCCATGACTCCTTCCTTGTCGCCTGAATGCACCAGCCCGAATGCATGCCCCAGTTCATGCAGCAGTGCCCCCAGTCCTGTCGCATAATTGGCCCAGAAGGAGTTGCGAAACGCGCTGTCGTCAAACAGGCCAAAATCCTCCGGCCGGCGGGAATCGGAAAAACATTCCACAACCTCATCCAGATCCTGTGCCCACGTGTGCATCCCCCCCGTACTGAACAGGGCCAGGATATCCGCTCCCAGCGCGGTATGTGCATACGGCAGCTTACGTCCCGTCTCGAACCAGGTCATCGACATACAGGCTACGTTTTTAACTTTCCCTTCGTCGTCCGGATACGCAGCCAAAAGCTCTTCCCGGAAATGCCGCCAGAGTTGAAGCCCAGACATGGCCCGGGCCTGCTCGGTTTTCAGACTGGACCGCAGAACCTCCACTTTGGGCATACCCGCCTCATCCGCGACAAACTGAAATGTCTTGCGTCCCTGACCTGACTTGGCCATCATTTCCGCGGTGGCCGTCTGCAGCAGGAGGCCCGCCAGAGCCAGCCGCTTTTTAGCGCTGTCCAGATTGTTCGGCTCTTTCGGGGGCACCTGGAACTGCCCATCCCCATCAGCCGAAAGAATATATACCAGCCGGACAAGATACTCCGTCTTTCGTGGAGTATAGGTGACCGACAGTTCGGCGGATTGATGCTTCGGGGCAGTGATTCGAATCCGATTCTCGCCCGGCTTGAGCATTACGAGGGCCTTGAACTGCCCGCCTGCCGCCGGCCAGGTGTGTTGCTCTTGCCCATTTTCAACTGTCACCCGATCCGTCGTGGTTTTTACGCGCCCTTGCAGCAGAAGGAGCGGATAATCTACAGTTGTTCCCGACTCGATATTCTCTACTACCGGCGAGACTGGTTCATCCCCCTTGCCGGCACATCCCCACCAGACCAGCGTAACTACAGCTAGTATGCCTGCTAATAATGCTATTCCCGATTTCGACCGGCACAAATTACCCACAGTACCCCTTTTTCTACTTACCCATCATTCATTATAATACAAAAAAACGGATTTAAAAAGCAAGGTTTTTACACGGTTCCAGCAGACCTCTTGAAGGTCATTCGTGGATTTTCATGCATATACGGCAGTTCTGCTTGCATTTTACATATACAGTCAGTACAGTATGCTCCTCGATATCGTCTTGCGGCGTCAAGGTAATGCGTCCGTAGCTCAATTGGATAGAGCATTGGTCTTCGGAACCAAGGGTTGGGGGTTCGAGTCCCTCCGGGCGTGATGATTCGATTCGGCCTTAGAGTGCATTATATTGCATTCTAAGGTATGTTTCGATGCATTCCACACTTTCGCTTTTTCACCCTGTTTTGTTCGCTCATGTTCGCCAGTTTTCCTATGTTGGGACCCAATTGGGGACCCAGTTTCTTTGCCGCCCCTAACTTTGCCTGTTGCATCGACTGACTTGCTGTCTGTTCCGGTATGCTCGGTGATCGCCCGAATGTCGGAGCAGTTCTCTGGCTACTTCCAGAGCAACGTGATAATCCTTTGCGGCGTATCTAACACCTGCCGGTTTGAGAGGGATGGATTTTCTTTTTTCTTCCCCCGGTAAAGTGACGTTCCACCAGTAACGATCCCCGTTCAGATAGATACTTCCGGGAACATTTTTGATGCTCGACATAACCGGTCCTCCAAAAAATACTACAAGAAAACGCGAAAAAAATGTGGTATTTTGAACTATGGATTTTAAAGGGCAAAAATAAAAGCCTTGTAAGTTCCTACTTTACAAGGCTTTATAAAGTGGAGCCGATGAGATTCGAACTCACGACCTCTTGCATGCCATGCAAGCGCTCTCCCAACTGAGCTACGGCCCCGTAGATTTTGTACTTTAACAGAAGATATCGGCACTGGCAAGCCTTAGGGTGCAAAAAAATGCAGCTTACTCGAGCCGGCGGTGCTCAGCAAGCCAATTCTGGACCCATTGGCGGGCCTGAGCGGGGGTATCGATATGCTCGGCGAGTTGGGCTATATACATTTCCTGAGCAGCCAGCCCCACCATCGGTCCCGGCTGGACACCGAGAACAATAAGTTCATGACCGTCTAATAAAGGTTTTGGAGTCAGATTTTTCCCCTTCAGCTTCGCAACTCGTCGTTTGAGTCTTCCGAGCAAACCGGTGCTTAGCCCACTGGCCTTTTGAATGGCCTTTTGCAGGGCAAAAAGATCATGGAAATAGGGACTTGCCAGTATCATCTTGAATTGGGCAAGGCCCATTTCCTTATCAAGCAGAGTTCCCCTCCGGTCCAGAAGAAATTTCATATGCTTAGTGTGAGCGCTGCTGAGGTGAAGAATTTTACAACGATCCAAGGCAAACACCGTATCGCAACCGGCAAACCAAGCGGCCAGGGCCAGGGGGAAATCCACTTTTTTCAGTAGATTTGTCAGGGCCTTGATTCCTTCGTCCATTTCCTGGGGCTTAAATCCAGGGAAAATGGAATCGGCCAGACCGCTTTCAGTCAAAAGCCTAGCGCCCTTGGCACGGTCCGGATGAGTCAGGATTGCCTCCATCTCCATCGCGATACGTTCCCCGCTGATCTTTGTGATTTTCGAGGAATGGGTACAGATCGCCTGCCAGGTCGGTTTTTCGATCCTGAATCCCAGTTGTACACTGAATCGGATCGCCCGCAACATTCGCAGATAATCCTCGGAAAAACGATCATCCGGATTACCAATCGTACGGAGAAGATGTTTAACCAGATCCTTTTGCCCGCCAACATGGTCGATCAATTGCTTTTCGATGGGATCATAGAACATGCCGTTGACCGTAAAATCACGGCGGGATGCATCCTCGGCATCGCTGCAAAAAGCAACATGATCGGGCCGTCTTCCGTCGGTATATCCGCTTTCCGTGCGAAAGGTCGCGACCTCGACCTGTTGAGACTCCATCAGGACCATAACCACGCCGAACTTTGCACCGATCTTGCGGGTACGCCTAAAAAGCCGGATGATCTGATCGGGCGTCGCATCTGTGGCGACATCCCAGTCTTTGGCCCTACGGCCAAGCTGCATATCCCGCACACAGCCGCCGGCAAGCAAGGCCTGGAAACCTTCCCGACGCAGTCGTTGTATAATTCGGATTGCTGCCTGTCGATTCGTCACGAATTCATCAATTCCTCTCTTGTTAATTGTAGCAGGGTTACAGCCATGGTGCCCCATTGGCGCCGGTCGACGACCTGCAAATGATTGTAGGAATCCAGAAGCGTAGTTCGTTTGTTGGTGCGGACAACCACAATACCCTCACTGATCACCTGCTCGTTGAGTAACAGGAGTAATCGGCCCAACGGCGATTCCAAGTCGGTATCATAGGCCATTTTATAGGGCGGATCAACGAATACCAAGCTGTACTCTTCCTGCAAGGTATCGCCAGAGGGCATGGGAGCGCCGGTCTTAAAGGCATTTGCCCGGATAACCTTGGACTCAGCGACAAACCGGGCTTTTTCGATATTACGATGCAGAGGCTCGATCACTTTATGATCCTTATCGACAAATGTGACCCATCGTGCACCGCGTGACAGACATTCCAGGCCCATCGAGCCGGTCCCGCAAAACAAGTCGGCCACAACGCCATCCGGAATCACATCGTATTTGTAGAGCACGCTGAACAGGGCTTCCTTGGCCCGGTCGGTGATTGGCCGGGTGTCATGCCCCTTAGGCGGGAGCAGATTCATTCCGCGTTTTATTCCTGATATGATCCTCATCTTTTATTGATTGCCTCTATAATTTGTAATTTTCTCTTACAGGCGATCATGCGTCGATTGCAATTGCATTGCCTTCAACTACTCTTGCACTATGAAGAACATTCGGAGGAACGGTAACGACATCACCGAGCTGCATTACCTGTTTCTGTTTTCCAACTATCATCTCCATTTCGCCTTCGATAATTGTAGTAATCTGTTCCTGCGGATGTTTGTGTTCTGGAAGAACACTACCTGCGGTGAATTCCATATACGTCATCATCACATTATCCAGGTGTACAGACTTTACGGTTACACCCTTGATGGGTGAAACAACCTCCATTGTATTAAAGTTCGCGAAATTATTTGCCACGATCTACCTCCAGACCGAGGTCTTCGAGCATTTGGAGGTCGTCTTTGGCCTCCCGGCCAGCGGTAGTCAGGTAGTTCCCGGTCAGGATGCTGGTACAGCCGGCATAGAAGATCCAGCTTTGCAGATCACGGAGGTTGAGCACCCGGCCACCAGCGACTTTGAGATGGATCTTCGGAAGTATAAAGCGATACAGGGCAATGATACGCAGGATTTCACGCGGGCTACGTTTCTGGCTGTCGCCCAGAGGTGTGCCGGGGATGGGATGCAGAAAATTCATCGGTACCGTATCCACGCCCAGGCGACGAAGCTCCAGGGCCATATCGATTCGGTCGGATTCGTTTTCCCCGATGCCGAATATCCCGCCGCAACAGACACCCAGACCGGCCTTTCTCGCAACTTCCACTGTCCTGATACGGTCCGCATATGTATGCGTGCTCACGATCTTGCCGAAATGCCGTTCGGAAGTCTCCAGGTTATGGTTGTACCGAGTCACACCCGCCGCGACCAAGCGGAGCGCTTGGTCGGTATTGATGATACCCAAGGACGCGCAGACACCAATACCGTATTCAGTATGGATATGACGGATCAGCGATTCGAGTCGGGTCAGTTCTTTTTCCGTAATCGCCCTCCCGGAATAGACAATCCCCAGATTGGGAACATTGTTTTTACGGGCCTCGGCGGCGGCCGAAAGAATCTGCTGGTCCGTGAGAGTCTGAGCTTTCTTGTCGATGTGCGTATCATAACGGACCGACTGTGCACAAAAGGCGCAATCCTGGTCACAGCCGCCCAAGCGGCCGGGGACAATCGAACAGACGCGGATCTTGTTGCCAAAAAAACATTCTCGTATTCGGTTGGCATGATATAGCAGGTCGTCAAATGCATCTTTGCTCTGCTGGTGCAGCATCTCGATCTGTGATCGATCCAGATCAGTCCCATCGAGGATCTGTTGAGCACATTGGGTAATCGCTGTATTCATACGGATCGATTATAATCCAATGATGGAATAAACGATATCGGT
>JAFGPC010000165.1 GCA_016926155.1 Sedimentisphaerales bacterium | reverse complement strand
ATAAGGTTCGTAACCACAAAGAGTTACGAACCTTTCTTTTTTGCCTTGACTCCAAATATCATCCAGTGTAGCACGACCTTTGCTACAAGCGGAGTAGTTTAGTAAAAGCATCATTCACACGGTTCCGAGTCCACGTACTGATATTCGCATGCAATGTTCGAATTTTTACTCCAATGTGATGGAGTCTTTATATTCGGGCACGGTTACCTCCCAGCCGGTCTGGTCGCGGAGGTACTGGCCGAAGTTTTCGGCGGCCTCGGCTTCGCCGTGGACAACAAAGACACCACGGGGTGGTTTCTTGAGGTTCCTGAGCCAGGCAAACAGTTCATCCTGTCCGGCATGGGCGCTGAAACCATGTACCCGCTCGATACGAGCCTTAACCGGATACATCTGGCCGAGAATACGAACCTCTTCTTTACCGTCAACGATGAGTCTGCCCAATGTCCCTACCGCCTGATAGCCGACAAACAGAATTGTGCTTTCCGGGCGGCCGATATTGGCGGCCAGGTGATGTTTAATCCGACCACCGGTGCACATTCCTGAACCGGCGATAATGATCATCGTGCCGCGGACCTGGTTAATGGCTTTGGATTCCCGTGTGGTTAGACTCATTTTCAAGCCTTGGAAGCTGAAGGGAGATTCATGGTTGGCCAGTAAATCTCTCATTTCTTCGTCGAACATCTCCGGATGGTCCTTGAAGACCTGTGTGGCACGGATTGCCATTGGACTATCTAGGACGGTCATTACATGCGGGATTTTGTCCTCGAGGAGCAGTTGATTGAGGTAGTAGAGTACTTCCTGCGACCGTTCGATGGAAAAGCTGGGAATTACAATGTTTCCACCCTTTTCCACGGTGGAGTTAACGACATCGGCAAGTTTGTCCTTGATATCGTCAACGGAATGATGTACGCGGTCGCCATAGGTTGACTCAACCAGAACATAATCAGCTTGGGTGAAAACATCCGGATCACGAAGTATGGGTTTGTCGTTGCGACCGATGTCCCCGGTAAACAGGATAGTTCTTGTCTCGCCATTACATGCCGCCTTAACCTTGATAATCGAAGAACCCAGAATATGGCCAGCGTCATGGAAGGATACTTCAATGCAGTCGTTTATCATGACCGGTTGTTTGTAATTCAGTGGAGCAAAGAGCGGCAGACATGTCTGCACATCTTCCTGCGTATACAAAGGTTCGACTGGATGCGGGGGGGTTCGGCCCTCGCGTTTGTGACGTTTCCGCTTATAGGCCGCATCTTCTTCCTGGATGTGTGCCGAATCAAGCAGCACGATCTGTGCCAGTTCGGCAGTGGCATCGGTGCAATAGACCTTGCCGCTAAATCCTTCCTTGGCCAGCTTGGGCAACAGGCCGCAGTGGTCCAGATGAGCATGGGTCAGTAAGACGGCATTAATGGAAGTCGGTGGGACCTCAAACGGTTCCCAGTTACGATCCCGCAGGTCGCGCTCCTGGTATAGACCACAATCAATCAGGATTCGTGTGCCATCTACCTCCAACAAGTGTCGTGAACCGGTAACGTTTTTTGCTGCGCCAAGAAAGCTGATTTTGATTTTCATGCCACCCCTTCCAAACAGGTTTCTAAGTATGTCGATCATATCTATACTATACCATGAAATTATGGTTTAAGTCAAGGTAAACCAACAGTTTGTGATTCAATGGAATCGCTGCTGCGGGTAATAAAACGGTCATTCTGTTGGAAACAGAGCCACCCAGGCAAAAAAAAGCCCGGGCATTGGACCTGGGCTTTACGGTGTATTTCAAGAAACAATCGATCTAATTTACAGACAATCCAGGCTCGTGCAAACCAGCCACTCGGCAGCCATCTCGGCCAGATCCAGAATGTCCACGTGGCAATCTTCATTTAGATCGGCTTGTGACAGCGGAACCCCGGCAGCCTTGGCGGCATCACAGGGTGTTTCCAGTACGTGGACTGTCAACGTATCGGATGACAACAACTCGGAATCATCGGCTACCAACTCCAGGACATATATGCCGACTGCCGTGATCGTGACCACGGGATCTTCCATATCGTCACCGTGGATAGTGACGTTTTCGACGTCACCCTGTATCACAGACCACTGAAGCGTATATGTCCCCGGCGGATCAGGTCGTCCGTCGTCGCTGATCGCTGCTTCCATCAAGACATCCACCGAACCATCGGTCAACCAGGTGAATACGTCCGGTCCGGCATCGACTTCCGGTGGTGTGTTATCCGCGGTGAAACGCCATACAAGCCCGATCGTTGTGATATCTGTTGACAGATCGGTGCAATCAATTCGCCAGAAATAGTCTCGTCCGAATTCAAGAATTGTTGGAATAACTATTGATTGCCCTGTGAAACCAGATTCGGGGGTGATGTCGTCGGCATAGTTTAGAAAGTTTGGATCGCCTGGATATTTGCCGTATTCCGGATAGCTGTCACTAAAGTACACGGTACAAACAATGGGTTGCTGTGGATCGTTCGGATCTGGATTCACCCAGTAAAGCGTATCCAGGTTCACAGGCACCTTGGCTCCATCAGCCGGATCGGGTGAATGTGCCTGTGTCCAGTTTCGTAGATATGTATCGATCCACACACTGTCGAACCAGTTAACCTGTCCTTCGCCGCCGGTCGCCAGCGTAGTAGTGATATAGTTGGTTCCCTCCGGAGCTACCGCCTCAGTAGTATATTCCTGCCACTGGTCGGTTACTACTGGATACACAGAAATCTGTCCCTTGGGATCGGCCTTATCCAGACCACCATAGAATTCAAACTTCAGTTCCGCCGACGGTGTAGCGGCTGTAGAGGTTGGCGCTTTACGAATCATTGCACTGAAGTAATACGTTGTCCCGGCTGTGACAGGGATATTATGGTGATATGCCACGGCCCAGGATACATCTTGCAGTTCTATATACGAACTGCCCTCAAAGGCGTTAGCCGGATCGCTCTGCCAGGGGAAAATCCCTCCTATGCTGGCCCAGGCGCCCCAACCTACGGGCACATCATCACCACCACGTTCTTCCATACCTCCGTTTTGGATAAGGTTGGCCTGAACCGTCCCGGCTGTACACAGTAAAAGCACTACACACAACACACGCATCGCAATTTTCTGCCTTTTCATACCATTTCCCTTTCCGCCATTTCAAATATATGTTCATAAACACTTCTAGAGGCTATGACTTTCATAAATACAAAATTTACGATTGGTTTTTAAAGGTCTAGCAAAAGCGCAAGGGATAAAAGAAAGAAATTTCGGATAGGCTTGGTTATTCATCACATTCCACGCTCCCCGCAACACCCTTTGTATGCCCTGGTCCATATTTGGTTGGTAAAGGATGATCTATAATACTGGAATGTAATTGTATGAATTGTATTCAGAGGGTCAAGAGAATTATTTTCAAATCCACGGGCGGGCGCGTTTGAGGGGTTTGCTAAGAAGAGCGCGGACGAGCTGCACATCCTGAGCGACCTGGAAATCAAACATGCCCACACAAATAAAATCGCAGCCTTTGGCAAAGGCATACTGAAAACCTTCCTGCGGTTGGATGGCCCCGGCTCCAAGGACTTTGTAGCCAATCCACGGTTTGTTAACGGATTTCATGAAGTCGATCGTCACTTCGGGCGTTTCCGCCCAGACACTGTCATTGCGAGGCATGGGGCCGGCAGACCAGTATTGCTTGCTGTTAATGGTTTTCATGTAAAAATCCAGGTCGAATCCCTCCGATTCGCAGGAAATCGGCACATCGATACGATGGCCGCCGATACCGATGACAGCGCCGGTTTTTCGCATTTCCTTGAGTGTCTTTTCGATCAAATCCAGCCGACCTTGTTCGATCCAGCGTTCGGCAACGCCTCCATGAATATAAACGGCGATAGCGCCGTTGTCCAATGCGCGACGGGCGTCTCCCATGAGGTTGCCTTCGGATGCCTTGCACTGAGCGATCCAGTGGAATTGTCCGTTGTAACGCTTGCGATATTCATTGACTAGACGGATTACCTGATCGTCGACGCGTAGAATCATTGTGTTGATGCCGTTCTGTTCGCATAGTTGCCAGGTTTCGAAGATTTTTTCATCTGTGAAATAATGCTGTAATAGGGAGGAGACATAGAGAAGATCACGACTGTGTGCAAAACCGCTGGTCAGATTTCCTCCGCCGATCAGACGTGTAATGGTGTATTTACCAAGTCGGCCTGTGGGCAACAGGGACTCTCTCTTATCCATTCCGGCATGGAATGATATGGAAGTATTCGTTTGAGCGAGAAGGATCTCTTCTTCCAGTTGAAAGGACAAAACTACTGCACTCGTCACCGCCGATGCATGAAGAAATGTTCTTCGGTCGAGTTTCTTACTCATCACCATTCCTTCGTGGATTTGGAATTCGAATCAATAGCTTTCAGTATGGCTGTTGGTACATCATGATTGCTCGACGTCGCAGATTGGTTTGCAGGGCCACTGTCGTATCCAGTCGCTGCTGAAGCATGGGAATCGTCAGTCCAATCGGCAAGGCGCCGGGAAAACGGTTTGCCAGGCTCAAAGTACGACGATACTCGCGAATCAAATCGTTGATAGCCATGTTCAACTCACTATATACCATCTCGGGAGACATCATCGGATGTTCTGCTCGGATGGTCTCGGACTGGTTCAGGCCCCGATTGATACGGTCCCTGTTGGAACGACGATTGTTATAAGAATCCCAGTAACGATAGGGATCGTTAAGACTATATCGATCCGGGTCAGTGCGATACCCTCGGTCGCCGCGTCTGTACTCTCGTGTAACGGTTCCCGTGCGAATCTGTTCTTCAATTCCACCGATCTGTTGCTGGAGATCATCGACATAGGCCTGCAGTTGATCGATAGTAGCCAGGGACTGGTTGATATTACGTTTTGTCGTGTTATACTTGCGAATGGGCTCTTCCAGGCTGCGCGATCGCATGACTCGTCCTTCCCCGGCGTCCATATCGCGCAGGATATCGGTATGCGACTCAATGAGTTTGTCGGCCATTTTTAATTGAATTGCCTCTGTTGACATCAGCGTCATTATATACCGTCCGATTGTCACAGGCATCGCTGGTTCTGAAGCACCGGTGCCGGTAGGAGACGCAATAATTGGCTCGGCTACCTGACTTAAATGACGAAGCACCTTCTGGGTCGTCGAGCGGTCTTCTACATTGATGACTGATTTTTGACCGTCGAGGTCCTGGACTTCCACAACATCGATGGTCCGATCGAGTAGAGCGCGGGCGATGACGGGATTACGTTCTTTTTGCTGCGCAAGAGAGGCGGCATAGGTCCCCAGAGCGGCCAAGCCGTCCGGACTGTACATTTGCAGATATTCGGCCTGCATTCCCTCAGGCCCTTGTCGTCCGATGATAGGAGCTAAGGAACCGATGATGGCAGAGGGGCTGATATAGATTTTTTCGCAGGCCAGGGCCAGAGCCGCCGCGGCGGAATAGGCCCCACCATTTTTTTCCCCGCGGATATAGGCGACCACCGGGCAGTTGGTGGTGTTGGAAATGGCCGTTGTAATGGTTCGCATGTAAGGACCTTGCCCACCGGGATTGTCGATGTCCAGAATGATTAGCAGGGGTCCTTGGTTGGAAGCATCTACAATTGTCTTGGCGACCGAATCCGAGACCACTTTCGAAATCAAGATTTCCGGCTGATCAATGGGTAGGATGTAGACAGTATCACGACGACCTTCTTTATCTCTGGTTACATCATATTCGGCCAGCGCGATCGGCTTGAAGGTCTTTTCTTCGGCATGATAGATCAGTGTTCTTCCCTGACGCTGGGTCTGCGTGGCAAAACCGTGAAAAACTTCGCCTGTCTCGCGATGCTTGAACGTATCTGCCAGGACCAGACCGGAGAGAATCAGAATTCCACTTAGGATACATTGGATTTGCTGTCTCATGGTTATATCTCCTATATCCGTTGTTTGTTTTATTCGATCCATCATTACTTTATATCTACGTTTTTATCGTATTGACCGGATGCTTTCATAAATAGCCTGCAAGGTACTGTTCAGGTCATCCAGGTTTTCCTGATCATAGGGGATATCCGGATACGCTTTTTTGATTCGTGCCAGCATATCGGCCTTTTTACTCATTTCTCGAAATAGGGCCAGGGCTTGCCGGCGATCCATCTGTCCCTTGGTGATCACAAACTGCTTAAGATCGGTTTCTAGATCTGTGGCCATTTTTTCAAACCGTTCTTCCATCCGTTTGTATTGTTCTCTGGCCTCGTTGGACTGCTTGTTTTCAATGATTGTGGCAGTTGCAGCATTAAGGTCTTGAAGGACTTCTTCCCTTGAGAGGACGGCCTTGTCGGCCATGCCACATTGGACCGCATCCTCGGCCGGAAGGGTCAGCACTTTACCTTTGGGGGACCAGACACGAACGACCTTCTGGTTCGATGTTTTTTCTTCGGATTCGATAAAGCGATGTTGCCCTCGGTCGAGTACCTCAATCACCTCCAGATCCTTGTTTTCCATGGCTTTGGCCAGTGCCCCCGGTCGATTGTTGCGCTGGGCCAGGGAAGCGAAGTAGTTACGGGAGATGGAACTGATCTTTTCGGCGGCCCGCTCGCCGAGCACTTTTTCGACATCGACAATGCCCAGTTCCGGATGAATCAGGACGCTGGTTGCACCGCCCATGGCGGTATTGCGAGCCATGTAGAGTTTGTCACAGGCCAGGGCGATGGCAGCGCCTGCCGAATATGCCCCTCCGTTAGGGCCGCCGGGGACATAGGCGACCGTCCGGCATTGTTTGGTCTTGGTAATTGCTCCGCAAAGCCGCATCATCAGGTCGTTGCGGCCGCCGGGAGTATCGATCTCGATCAGGATAAATAGAGGGCCTTTATCGGCCTCGGTGACAATGGCTTTTTCGAACGCGGCCACTTCGAATTCCAGGTCGATACTGTCCGGGATCGACAGGACGGCGACGTGATTGTTTCGGCCTTGGGTATCCGGCCGGACCTCATATTCGGCCAGATTGACTTGAATCGGGCCCTTTTCGGTGGTCTGGATGGTGGTTTTTTCGCCTAATATCCTGCTGGTGGCGTATCCGTGAAGCACCTGACGATTGCGACGGTGGATGAACGTATCGGCGATGCTGTCTGTACCTATGCCGAAAAGGACCAGGGCCAGGACTATCGATGTTGTGCGCATTTTAACTTCCCTTACCCGTGACTATGATAGTCTATACGAGATTTTAACGCATTGGATCGGTCCTGTCAAAGAAATCCAGACTTTGCTATTCAGGAGGCGGGATTAAAAGTGGATTAATAAGAGAAAAACAGCGGTTTGAGACAATACAGAACTGTTTTCTGGGCTTTGTATCTTGTATTTTTCTCTGTATTCAGTATAATAAAAGCTTATTACTGGAGGATTGATAGAAAGGCAGGATTGGGTGATTAGGAGGTTTTCATGGTGTTAAAAAAGATTCTGTTCATTGAGGCCATATTCCTGGCCGGCACTGTCTTTCTCCCCGCAGCGACGATCTATGTCGATGACGATGGGATCAATGATCCCGGTCCGGGCGATCCAGCTATCAGCGATCCCGCCGAGGATGGCTCTCAGGAACATCCCTATGACTTAATCGATGAAGCATATCACAATGCCATCAATGGCGACGAAATCCTTATTAGGGAGGGGATATATTATACTCAGTTTCTTCCTGATGGTTTATCGGGAAAGGCGGTCACTGTTCGTGGACTAGACGGCGCTACACATTGCATAATTGACGTGACAGAGCGTTTTCGCGATTGGGGTATCGTTATCGATTGCGCAGAGGTAGTCCGGCTGGAAGAACTGACAATAATCGGCACATATGGAGTTGGTATTACAGCACTGCGAAATGCCGTGATTAAAGATTGCCGTATTCAATGCAAAAGTGGTTTCGATCCCCAATCATTTGAAGGTGTTCATGTTCTGGGTAGTAATGTCAAACTCATCAATTGCACAATCGATAATTGTTGGATTGGAGTTTCATCCAATCAAGGCAATTGTTTAATAGATCGATGCATTATTACAGATAATATATACCGTGGGATAGAGATAGAATATAGTACTGTGACAATTCGAAACACCCTGATCTCACGAAATGGCACGTTGGGCGTACAAGTTTCTGGCTCTTCTTCGCACGTAGTCAAAATAGAAAATTCCACAATCGTTGGACACAGTATCTACTTTCCTTCTCTTTTTTGGACTGATCCCGCAGGAGTACATGTCTTAAGTTCTCCAAACCTGCAAATTGTTAACAGCATACTCTGGAATCGGGGGATGGAGATCAAAAATCAAAGTGGAAATCTGACTGTCAAATATTGCAGTATCCAAGGGGGGTACGCAGGAGAGGGCAATATCAATACATGGCCCATGTTTGTCAATCATGAAAAGGGTGATTATCATCTTCTGAGTCGTTCACCCTGTATCAATACTGGTGATTCGGAATATGTGCCTGTCGAAGGTGAAACTGATATAGATGGCCGGCCGAGAATCGTTTATGGGCGTATTGACATAGGTTGTGACGAGGCGGTCCTTCGCGACTATCATCCCGACCAATATGTGAATCTCTTTGACTTCGACATTTTCAGCAAACACTGGATGCAAACCGATTGCCAGGAGCCGGAGTGGTGTAGTCAGGCCGATTTGAATCTGGATGGACAGGTCGACTTTCAGGATGTGGTTATTTTTGCGGAACACTGGCTTGCAGAACCGTCCGGATCGGTGGTTCATTTGCCTTTGGATGGTCACTTTCGGGATTTAGCTGGAGGCCATGACGGTAACGTTCTGGGTGATCCAACATTTGTTAACCAATCTAACGCCAAGGTTGGAAATGGTGCCATCCGGTTGGATGGAGATGATGTGATCATTCTGGAAGGCTATAAGGGTGTCAATGGTGTATCCGGTCGGACCTGTATGGCCTGGATTAACACCACAGTTCCTTCTGGAGATATTTTCTGGTGGGGTGATCCTGACCATAGCGGAGGTCTTTGGAATATACGACTTAATTACCTGGGCAACCTTCACTTCCAGACCAATGGAGGAGCGATTTTTGGAGATTCAGTGATTACAACAGGTAAATGGATTCATATTGCGGTGGTCCTTCCGGAAGGGCTTTGGGGTACGCGAGAGCTAGAACTTTATGTAAATGGAGTCCGAGAAACAAATACAACAGTCACTGCAGCAGTCATTAATACCCTTGATGGAAATGATGTCCGTATTGGAGCTGACAACAGTGGCCATTACTTCAGCGGGCTGATTGACGATGTACGGATCTATGACCGGGCGTTGAGCAGCACCGAGATTGCCGCCCTCTATGCCCAGCAGGCGGGTTTATAGCCAACAGTTTGGCCGAGTGGAAAGGGAGAGTGGTTATCTTACATTCAAATTAAAAGGTTCTCCGAAAGCGTTGTTTCGTTTCCAGACATCGTCTTTTTCGGCTGACAGCATGGCTTTATAGCGGCGGGGGCGTCGGAAGGCGTTTCCCCAGATGCTATTCCGGCGTCTCTGTCGGAGACTTTCCATATCGAAAGTCGCGATGAACAGTCCCTCTTTTTCCCCGGCCATTACCACACATTCGCCTCCGGCATTATATGCGACGGAATGTCCGTTCTCTTTAGGGGAGGGATAATTGGTCATGGCGACATGACAGACATTTTCCACAGCACGGACTCGAAACTGGACGAGGCGCAAATCGTCGAGGCCGCAGGCGTTGGGCGTCAGGATCAATTCAGCGCCTTTAAGCATGAGGATGCGGGCGCTTTCCGGTTGTTCCCGGTCATAGCAGATCATGGCCCCGACTTTAACCGGTCCGATACGGGTATCGAGATTGGTTACGAAGAAATCCTCGCCCGGCGTCATGGATGCCTCCATCGTTTGAAAGTCGCAGGTATGCACCTTGGCATAGGTAAGCACCTCTTTACCATGCCGATCAAAGAGGGTCACCGTGTTTCGCGGGCAGGGATTCCATGCCTGCTCGTAGGTCACGGCGATGGCCATATTCAGTTCCTTTGCCAGACGGGCAAACCGCTGGATCGAAGGATGTTCGGTTGAGACGGCCTGCTGCCGGAAGCCTTCCAAAGCGTCCTCTTTCTTTGCGTCAAAAGAGGTATATCCAATATTCCACATCTCGGGCATCAGGGCGATGTCAGCGCTGAGATCGGCTGCCTGGCGGCAGAATCGCTCGGCCTTGTCCATGTTGGCGGATTGGTTGTTACCATCGGGCTGCATCTGGAGAAGGGCGATTTTCAGCAGGGATTTGTCTTGGGGAGTGGTTTTCGATTCCGGTACGGCAGTATCGACTATTGCCGGAACGACGAGAAAAATGACAAAAATCACAGAAAAAATGATCCATCGACGAAACATGAATTGTCTCCTCATAAAACCTGTTCCCCGGTTTACATGGTGCTATGCAACATTGGCTTCATGATAAGGTAAGATTTCTGCCAAATCAAGATGGGCTATTGAGAGTGGGAAGCCGTTTTCTGAATTTGTCTGCTAAAATAGGGATTTTGTGTGGAATAGGAGAGGGCAAAGCGGTTTTTCGAGCAGAATTGGGGTTTCTGGGTTGACTTTTTAGCCGTAATGGGGTAAATTAGAGGAAATAGAGGAGCGGTGGTACTCCATCAGAGCGTGTAGCCTGCCATGGATTCATCGCGCCTTCCGTACCGAAGGAAATCCTACAGCCATTGCGGCCTGTGCGGTATTGGGGAATTTTGTACTCATTCGTCAGTGTTGGAAAGGTGGGAAGATGAGTATCATGCGATTTGCAGTTATCCCGTTAGTGCTGGTTTTTTGTCTGGTTTGCGGGGCCCAGGCGGGTACGATTTATGGCTGGGGGAATACGGACCTGCCGCCGGAAGGTGATACCTATGTGGGAATTGCAGCGGGTAATGGTTTCAGTCTGGCCGTCACCGACGAGGGCGTTGTGGATGGCTGGGGGGAAAATACATATCAACGGTTAGATCTACCGGAAGGCTTGAATTATGCACAGGTTGCGGCAGGCAGATATCACAGCCTGGCGTTGCTCAAGGACGGTTCTCTCGTAGCGGCAGGTCGAAACAATGAATATCAGATTAATATTCCGACCGGGAATAATTATATATCGGTCTCTGCGGGCGAATATCATGGTGTGGCTCTAAAAAACGATGGAACCATTGCGGCATGGGGAACATATCTGACGACGAGTGCCACTTCTCCGGCGGGCGATGATTTTAAGGCCGTCGATGCCGGCTTATATTTCAATATAGCAGTTCGAGAAGATGGTTCGTTGTATGCATGGGGTGAAAATCTAAGCAATCCGGATTATAACAAAGTATTCACAGATCTTCCGGGAGGCAATGATTTTATTGCCGTTTCGGCTGGTGGGATGCCAATTGGTTCTAAACGGCATCGTCATGGTATGGCCTTGCGGAAAAACGGGACGATTGTCGTCTGGGGCGACGATTCATTCAATCAGATCACTGACGCGCCGACCGAGGGCGGATTTGTCGCAATTGCCGCCGGTGGTACATTCTGTGCGGCGATCAAGGCGGATGGCTCCCTGGTTGCCTGGGGTGAAAACGCTGCCGGCCAGACGGTCGTACCAAGCGGCAATGCATTTGCAAAACTAGCCGCCGGCACAGATCATGCCCTGGCGCTGGAGCAATTCGGAACACTGGAACTGCTCAATCCATTAGGTGGCGAAATGTTTGCTACCGGTAGCGTTCAGCCCATACGCTGGCAGCCTGTCGGTGGTGCGGTTGGCAATGTGACGGTGGAATATACCCTGGACGACGGAGCAAACTGGTATGAAGTTTCTCCTCCGGCGAACGAGAGCACAATTATTGCCGAGCCGAACAATATTAGTCGTTATGACTGGTTTGTGCCGCTTTCGAATAGTTCGGTTGCCGGAATTCGCGTCATCTCGGCTCTCAGTGAGGTCCAGAGCGATCCCTTTACGATCTTCCATTGCACGCTCAGGGCGGATGCCAACGGCGATTGCATAGTGGATATCCTGGACTTGGTGATCATGACGGAAGAATGGCTGCGAAGTGAAGATCCACTGCTGGGACCGACTTACCCCGGAGATTTTGACGTGGACGGTGATATTGACGATGACGACCTGGCGATCTTCGATGCAGCCTGGATGAGCGAACGTGGCGACACCAATTGGAATGAAGCGGTCGATATCAGTATGCCAGCCGACGGCAAGATCGACTTTGACGACTGGCTGATCTTCAGCCAGAATTACCTGATGGGAGTGTAAGTCGTCTGCTCAATCTAGATAGAGATTACAGAGGGCCATGGATTCTGACTGAGTCCGTGGCCCTTTTTCTTTTGAGGCGGAGAGTCTTTTTTGACGTTTCTGAGCGATGATTATGGGCGATTGATAACATTTCAATTTTAAATGGGTATCTAGATGATAAGATAACAGAATATGGAATAGGAATATGATTTTACGAAAAAAACCAACCGAACCACTCACATTGGAGGATATCCGCCTTTCCGCCAGGAGAAACAAGATTCTTGTTCTGGTATCAGGCATATTTGTTTTGGCTATTGCCGGCAGTTGGGCTTTGTTGAGTACACATCGGTTTCAGACACAAACCATTCGTATTAACCAGGAACACCTTTTGGATATTGCGCGAATCGAGGCGAGACTGTTGAAAAATCTTCTCCAGCAGGAGAAAGATTCTTATCTGGAAACCTTTACTTCCGACATTACAGTGGGTGAAAAAGGGTATATCTGGATCATCGACCGGAATGGTGTTTTACTCAGCCATCCGGATAAAGATCAGATCGGCAAGGACATGATAGCAATACGGAAAGAAGCCTTTCCGGATTACGACTGGTCGTCGCATGAACTCGTCAATGATCGAATGCGCAAAGGAGAGGAAGGCATCGGTGTTTATCAATCGGTATGGTGGAGTGAAACAGAACCGGAAGCATCCAGAAAGCTGGTTGGTTTTTCTCCTGTCAACACCGACACACAATTCCTTTCCGTAGCTGTCTGTATGTCTTATGATGAGATTGCAGGCCCGATTCGATCGTACACCTTGCGCACGTTCACAATTGCCGGAATGGCCATTGCGCTTTTCGGGATGGCCGGCCGCATCTTTTACAGGAGTCAGCAACGAGAAAATCAGGCGCTGCAGCAGGAGGTTGCAGAACATAAGAAAACCAGGAAAGCTCTTCAGGAAGCTCACGATCGTCTTGAACAATGCGTGGAAGATCGAACCGTTGAGCTGCGAAACACCAACAAACTGCTTAGAAAGGAATGTGAAGAGCGAACGCTGGTCGAGGAAAGAAACCGGGATCTAGCCAAATTTCCGAGCGAAGATCCCAATCCGGTTTTACGGATTTCTGTAGAGGGAACAATCACATATGCCAATAAAGCGGGAGAACTGCTGCTGGAAGAATTAGGAACCGGCCCGGGAGGAATGCTGCCTGAGCCCTGGGATCAAATTGTTCGGGAGGTTTATCATTCCGAAGGACATAAGCAGGTGGAGGTCGCTTATGGTGAGAAGATGTTTTCTCTTACGCTGGCCCCCGTCAAAAACTCCGGATATGTCAATCTGTATGGATTGGATGTAACCGAACGTAAGATACTAGAACAGGAAATCCTAAAGATTAATGATATGGTACAGGGAAGTGTGGGTCGGGATTTACATGACGGGCTCTTGCAGCAGTTGACCGGAGTCACTTTCTTTTGTGATACTCTTGTGGAGAATTTGGCGGATAAATCCTCACCTTACCGAATCGATGCGCAGGAAATAGCCGGACGCTTGCGTCGTTTGACGAACTGGGTTCGAGATTTGGCCAAAGGATTATACCCTGCTGATTTGGAAACCAACGGGCTTGGATTTGCGTTGGAAAGACTGGCTTCAACAGCCAGTCACCTGTTCAGTATTTCCGTTACTTATGAGTCTGACGGGGAAATTGCGGTTTCCAATCCGCAAACGGCATTACACCTGTATCGCATTGCCCAGGAAGCCATGAATAACGCCGTTAAACATGGTAATGCAAAACATATATGTATCCGCTTATCCCGTGAGAACGATAAAATTACTCTGGCGATTATTGATGACGGATCCGGTTTTTCCGGAAAAGCCAATGCGGGAGGGATGGGCCTTCAAAGTATTCATTATCGCGCCAAGGCGATCGGCGCTGTACTGGAGATATGCCCCGGAGAAACGAAAGGCGCCATTGTGCGTTGCGTCCTTTCGGGGGTGGCGTAAAAAAAAGAGGAATGTATGAGCCAATATGAGAAGTCGTCATGGGACGAAAAGAGAGCACGGATTTTTATTGTGGATGATCATCCCATTGTTCGCGAAGGCTTGACACGATTGATTGCTACCAAGGCCAGGGGCGAATTGATGGTTTGTGGAGAAGCTGAAGATGCGGCGATTGCCATTCAGGAAATTGTCAGAGTGCAGGCGGATTTGGCCATTGTTGATATTTCTTTACGAGGGTATGACGGAATTGAATTAACTAAGAATCTAAAAAGCCGATACCCGTCATTACCCGTCCTCATTCTATCCATGCATGATGAATTGTTATATGCGGAACGAGCCTTACAGGCAGGTGCAAATGGCTATATCATGAAAAATGAATCCCCTGAATTGCTTCTTAAGGCCATCCGAAAGATTCTGTCAGGGCAGGTCTTTGTGAGTGAGCCGGTCTCTTCCAGAATCCTGCAGCGGATCCAGCGGGATGGATCAGAGGCTCTTTCCACGGCCGTGGATTCTCTCGGGGATCGTGAATTGGAAGTGTTTCATCATTTAGGGCGCGGACTTACCACCCGTCAGATAGCGGATCGCTTATGCATCAGTGTAAAAACCGTTGAAACTCATATGGCGCGGATAAAGATGAAATTAGGTGTCCAGACATTTAATGAATTGATTGTTCGCGCTGTTTTGTGGGCAAACGATAACCAATCCACTTAACTTTCACTCGTTTAAAATACACTGAATTGTAGGGGCTCCCCCTACAAAAGAGTCCTATTATGCCTGACTGTCAGCCAGGCCGATCTTCGATATACTACAATATAGGGGCGGGAATGAAGACATAGGCACAGGGAAAGGTCTATCAGAGTCAAAACGATGGATTAACGATTGGCTTCTCAATTGGGTGAACTAAGATAAACGCGTCGGATCTGACATGAAAAAAACGGTATCCAGTCGAAACAAGGGGCGCATACGATGTGCTGCATTGCCCATAATTGTATTCATAAGCGTCCTGGGTATTGTAGCAGGTTTATTTTATCATCGCGCGCAGTGTTTCGAGTCCATCGGAATTGCCAGAGGCCGGGTCTATCAAATCGCGGCCACCTGTTCGGGACGGCTGGAAACGGTGCAGGTTCGATTGTTTGAAAAGGTGGCGCGCGGCCAGCCCGTGGCGATTCTAAATGCCGTCCTGGAGAATGAGCCTTT
>JAFGPC010000164.1 GCA_016926155.1 Sedimentisphaerales bacterium | reverse complement strand
CTGGCGATTTTTTCGGGCGTTCTGCTCTGGGCGGATCTGACCAATCAGTTTGTACAGAAGGCTCTTTTTGTGCTGGTCTGGTTTGGAGGGATTGGAGCCTGTGATGACTGGCTCAAACTGACGGCCAAAACCCACCCCCGGAATCGTGACGGTCTGAAACCATGGGAGAAACTGGCTTGTCAGTTCGGCGGGGCGGTTCTGGTCGGTTGGTTTTTATTCCTGAACCTGCGACAAATTGAGGATGCGGTCCGGCTCTGGCTGCCCTTTTATAAATACGGTATTCCACTGGCCGGGGCGGTCTTTACAATCATTGCGATTCTATATATATCGGCGACGAGCAACGCGGTCAATTTGACCGATGGAATGGACGGATTAGCATCGGGATGCCTGGGCATCGTATCCTTTGTACTGATTGTACTGTGTTATGTGGCTTCGGAAAAAATGTCCTATTCCCAGACGTCCGATAATCCGGAAGGCGTGATGTGGGCGCGATATCTGTTGCTACCACATATTCCACAGGCTGGCGAGTTGTGTGTGTTCTATGCCGCGATTATGGGAGCGATGCTGGGATTTCTGTGGTTTAACTGTCATCCGGCACAGGTGTTCATGGGTGATATCGGCTCTTTACCGCTGGGAGCGGCCATGGGGTATGGAGCGATTGTGACACGGCATGAAATTCTCCTCTTGCTGATCGGGGGGGTCTTCATCATGGAATTGATCAGTGTTATTCTACAGGTTGGGTATTTCAAGTATAGCCGGGGCAAGCGAATCTTTCGCTGTGCCCCGATCCATCATCATTTTCACCTGTCAGGCTGGTCTGAACCGCAGGTAGTGGTTCGTTTCTGGCTTCTGGAAGTCGCCTTTGCTATTCTGGCCCTGGCGACCCTGAAACTGCGATAATCGACAATTCTTTTGACCTTTGATTACCGGAGGAGTATGATGCTCTTGTTCGCTAGGGGTGATCCGCTAGGAAAGGATCTGAGACAGGCCCTTGGAACCTGATCAGGGAGTCGTATAACGACGGACCTGCGGAGGGAAGCGACGGCAAAAAGAGAGGTCTTTTTGAGATATGTCGCTTCCAGATTCTGGAAGCGTTTTTTATTGGGAGCAGTAGCATGACCACGCAATGGGAAATGGCACGGTCCGGGAAAATAACCGGAGCGATGCAAAACGTCGCTGAAAGAGAAGGCCTGACGGCGGAAACGATCCGAGACGAAGTAGCGGCAGGTCGACTGGTGATTCCGGCCAATCCGGTACATATGACCGGTTCCCTTAATCCGACCGGCATTGGACGGGCATGCGCCGTCAAAGTCAACGCTAATATTGGTGCCAGTAATGTGCGGTCTTCGCTGGATGAAGAGATTGCTAAAATGCAGGTGGCTATTGATGCCGGCGCCGACGCTGTTATGGATTTAAGTACAGGCGGAGACCTGGATCAAATCCGACAGGAGTTGCTGAGTCGTTGTCCTGTACCGTTCGGGACAGTGCCGATCTATGAAGTGATTACGGACCGCAGCGTTGAGGAAATCGATCATGAGACGATCCTTAAGATCATCACCAAACAGGCCGAGCAGGGAGTGGATTTTTTTACCATTCATGCCGGTCTGCTGAAAGAGCATCTGGCCTTGGTCGGCCGTCGCGTTTGTGGTATCGTTAGCCGCGGCGGGGCTCTCATTGCCAAATGGATGGCCCACCACGGGCGGCAGAATCCGATGTATGATCTGTTCGATGACCTGTGCGATATCATGCGGGAGCACGATGTGTGTTTTTCGCTGGGGGATGGACTGCGGCCGGGTTGTATTGCCGATGCGACCGATGAGGCTCAGCTTGCCGAACTTCGTGTACTGGGTGAATTGACGCAGCGGGCCTGGGACAAAGGATGTCAGGTTATGGTGGAAGGGCCGGGGCATGTTCCGTTTGACCAGATTCAGTACAACATGGAAATTCAGAACCAGATTTGCCATGGAGCGCCATTTTATGTCCTGGGTCCCCTGGTTACGGATATCGCACCAGGATACGACCATATTACCAGCGCGATAGGCGGGACGGCGGCAGCGTATTACGGAGCTTCGTTTTTGTGTTATGTCACGCCGCGGGAACATCTGGGCCTTCCCAACGCCGACGATGTACGGCGGGGTGTCGTGACGGCTAAGATTGCCGCGCATGCAGCCGATGTGGCGCGCGGGCTGGCAGGGGCGGCCGACCGGGACAGAAGGCTCAGCGTGGCGCGGGCCAACCTGGATTGGACAACGCATCTGGCCGAATCCATCGATCCCCAGACGGCTCGGGCCATGCACGAGGAAGCGTGCCGTCAGAGTCGTATGAGTGAGACATCGCAGACCGAGGATTTCTGCACTATGTGCGGTCGGGAATGGTGCAGTGTGCGAATCAACAAGGAATTGCGGACGCAGTTTACGTCTTCATCGCATCCAGCTCAATAAACGCGATGGGGAAGAAAATGATGATCGGCGCCCAGGTCCACAGTTCCGGACGGACCCGATGAAAAAATTCTTCGGTTGCGAACATCTTGCATAGAAACGCCACCATAAAACACAACGTCACCAGACCGAAACATTTCATAATGGCCGACTTCATCGTCTTTGGATCGCGCACAACCAGTACGGGCAGCGCCAGCATAAGCATGATCACACTGATAATCGGATCGGTGATACGAGCGTGCTTATATAAATACAGCTCGGCCCGGTCTTTGATCCGTTGTTCCTGTTTTTCCAGGGCGATCAACTGCGAGTAGCTCAGCAGCGATTTATATCCTTCCTGTTGCTTGAGGGGAACCTGTTCGGGTTTCAGGTCGGTCACATAAAAATCGAGATTCTCCAGGGCGATCCAGTACTGTCCACCCTTCAAGCTCCATCCGGCCCGTTCGGGATCAAAGGCCGCCTCATCGGCCTGAATGATATCGACCACCTCATATATGCCGGGTGATTCGGGAATAGGTTTTCGCAGGATAAAGGTCGGCTGATACATCGTATTGCCGTCGAATCGCTGCGTACAGATCAGTGAGTGATTTTCATCGGTCATGAACCAGACATTGCGCACTTCCTCCCCCGCCGGATTGTAATCATGCGAACGAATAAGCTGGTGAGCCAGTCGGGGGATCACCAATTCCTGATCGGCGATCAACAATCCCATGGAGACCAGAGACAACAGAACAATCGGAGTAATCACGCGTTTGAGGCTGACCCCCGAGGCCATAATCGCGATCAGTTCATTGGAATAGGTCATTCGCGCCAGGGAAAAGACGGCCGCCACCACCGTGATCAAACCGGCCAAATCACGAAACCACAGCGTGCTCTGGGCCATGTAATAGTCGGCGATATTCAGTAAGACACTCTTGGCCCCAAGCTGCGAATGTTCGGCAAACTCATCCAAATTGACAAACAGATCTACCAGTGTACACAGACCGATCAGCACCAGCGTCGTAATGATATATCCGACGATGAAGTTTTTGGCGACATAGCGATCCAGTGTTTTCATGGCGTCAATCCGTTAGGTTCGCGTCAATTTTCGATACAAAAGCAGTGTAACCAGCGAAAGAAACGACAGCCCGCACCACATGACAAAAATACCGGTGGTAGCCGGGGTGGCGGGATTCTTGGCCAGGTCTTTTCCGGCCATGATGCAGACGATCAGGGCCCCGGCGGGAATCGAGCTGGCGCCGAAAGCACTGAGTAAATGTCCCCCCCGCAGGATCACTCCCAGGGCGATGCCGGTCAGGATCAACGTGACACAGCCCAGGCCCAGCACCAGTTTGGAATGCGTCTCGGAAATAATCTCATCCATCGTTCGACTGATCCTGAGCTGTAATTCGTTACGCATTTCCAGCAGGGTGTTGGAGGGTTTGCTCACCAGATCGGTCACATTGTTAATCTGCTTGCGAACCTGATCGGAAGGAATCCTGTCCAGAATCCATTGAGGCGTCTTAAGCCCTTTGATGACATGACTGGATGCGATACCACTGACGCTCTGGCCTCGGTCCCAGGAAGGGCGGTTGAGCACCATATCCAACGTGGCATCCGTACCGGAATCTTCGAAATAGAGCGATCCTTCCTGGGCATTCCACTCGCAAATCAACTTTTGTTGCTGTACGTCCAGCTCAAACAGGCGAATCGGACCGGTCAGTTGCAATCGCCATTTTTCTTTTCGTGCCGGATCCGGCGCAATCCTGCCTACGCTGAATCGAATGGTCCGATCTTCGCCGATCAGTTCATAATAGTCATCGCTTTGAGTCATTCGAGTCCGGATATCATCGGCCAGCATCTCGCAGACCAGTTGTTGCCGGGCGTCCAATGCACGCTGACGGATCGGCTGAAACTGCATCGGATCGGCCTTGATTTCCTTCAGTCGGTCGATAGTCTGAAACTTGATATTGTCTTCCAGCAGTGACGGGATCCGCCCCGAAAACGAAATCTCCCCGACATTGGATTGTCGAAATTCATCAAATTCCCGCGTGTTTCTTGAAACAATTGTGATGTCGTTAAACCGACTGTGTGTGTCGATATCGACACGGGCAGCGCGGGAGGTGATAAAATTAGTAATCCGGTCCCCCTTCTGTTTGGTGATGATCACCCCTTCGAGGGTATTGGCGGCCGGCTGAACCCGGTCGGCATAAATCACAAAATAACCACCCTCCATGGTCACGTGATAAAATCCCTTGCGCTGGAGATTTCGAAAGAGGATCTGCTTGGCGTTAGCCTTGATGGCGGTTTCGGCCCGATGGACAAAATTGGGGGCAATATAAAAGCTTAAAAGAAGGGTGGAGATCGAGACCAGTATGGCAAGAAACAATCCCGGATAGACCAGGTTCATCAGGCCGATCCCGCTGGCCCGGCAGGCGTCCAGCTCGCGATCGTAGGCCAGCCGACCGTAGACCAGCGCCCCGGCGAACAGAGCCGCCATCGGCAGAACGAACGTCAGCGTGATCGGAAGAAAATAGCCTAGAAGATGCAGAATCTGCCCCGGCGCAATGCCGTACTCCTGGATCGGGCGAAACATCAGGCCTGTACTGAGCGTCATCGTCAGGGCGATGCCCGTCAGGACAAACACGCGAATCAGTTCGCGAAATATATATCGATGCAGCGTGAAGATCATGCTTCCGTGCGCTCCACTGCGAAAAAAACATCACTTTCTGTGTGTATTGTGGCAAAATAACCCGTATTTGCAACCCTTTTTCCATTTGTGCGTGGATATTGTATATTCCTTGTTGGATATTGGATGCTGTTTGGGTCCGAATAACCCTAAAACGGTGGTTTTGTTCGGGAAATCCCTGTTTTTTAAAGAAAAAATTTCCTTTTTTCCCCGAATGGCGTATAATAAATGCCATGATTGGGGCGTTGTATGAGTGAATAGCGGAGTGTGTTGGTGGGCGACATTTCTGGATTGTCTCTGCGGGAAATAGTCTTCCACAAGGAAATTGTGTTCGTATCAGGAGTGTGTAATGCGAAGAAAAGGCTTCACGTTAATCGAACTGCTTGTGGTGATTGCTATTATCGGGATATTGTTGGCTATCCTGATTCCGGCTTTGCAGATTGCCAAAATGCAGGCTACGGGGATCATGTGTTCCTCGAACAACCGCGCCCTGGCACAGGCATGGCATGTGTATCAGGATGAAAATGATGGCAGTCTTTGCGGAGGAGACACGTATGATGATCAACAATGGCTGGGTCCTCCACGCCCGGAAGGGGGTGCGTTGATCACAACGAATATTCCCGTAAGTCTGGAAGATGAAATCAGAGGATATCAGGCGGGTACCCTCTGGCCTTATATAACGACAGAGAAGATTTATCATTGTCCCGGGGACAATCGTTGGAATATAATGGATCGGGGGTATCGGAGCACTTCGATCCAGGGGATGATGAATGGAGAGTCGGATACAAATTCCGTGGGATATGCAACAAAAATGTATCAAATCATTTCGCCGGGAGATAAATACGTATTTATCGAGAACGTTGATCCTAGAGGATGGAATATGGGATCGTGGATTATGAGTGGGGCCAATACAGAGACACCCAGCCTGATCGATCCAATTGCAATTTTTCATGCCGATCGCAGCACGTTTGGATTTTCCGATGGTCATGCTGAAAAACACAAATGGTTCAGCGATGATCTAAAAGAATGGGCCCATCATGCGACCGATATTGGAACTACGGGTTTTTCGTTCAGCTTCGTACCAAATACCGATGAGGAAAGAGAGGATGTGAATTTCCTTGCAAAAGGGTATATTCCTGGCCCGCATTAATTTAAAAGGGAGCGATACAATGAGAAGAAAAGCCTTTACGTTGATCGAACTGCTTGTTGTGATTGCGATTATCGGGATTCTCCTGGCGATTCTGATCCCGGCTTTGAACATTGCCAAGAATCAGGCGACCGGGGCGATTTGCCTGGCGAATCTGAACGGCATATCGAAATCATGGTTCCTGTATGCCGATGAGAACGATTCAAGACTTTGCAATGGCCATGTTCCCAGAGATGCTAATTACGGCAGTCTAGACTATTGGTTAACAACAACTGGATTTGGTGGTCCATATGAAGATAACGCCTGGTTTGTCAATCCGCCCCACATGGAGGACGGTACCTACACGGGCGAATATACTGATGGTGAACCTTGTACGCTGGAGGAGGAAGCTTATGGTATGAATAGCGGCGTTCTTGGCCCCTATGTCGAAAGCGAAAAAGCATGGCATTGTCCGGGAGATAAAAATTATCTCAAGCAATATGACTCGGGTGGTTATGGTAGGGGCGGCAAACGAAGTTATTCCATAACCGGATTGATGCATGGTGAACAACCGAATCATTCAAAATGTGTTGACAGAATGGGAGAGATTGTTACTCCCGCTTCAAAGATGGTTTTCTTGGAAAACACGGACCCTCGGGGTTGGAATATGGGATCATGGATCATGACCTATAATCCCCCCTCGGCCCCCGCATGGGGGGATCCTATGGCCATTTTTCATAATGACCGCAGCACAATCGGCTTTGCCGACGGGCATGCGGAAAAGCATCAATGGCTGGATGGCGACACTATCCGTCGGTGCGGCGGGCAGAGCAACGCCCCCAGCGAGGGCCGGGATCTGGAATGGCTGGCGAATCATTATATTCCCGGCCGTAAGTAGGCTAATCAGGGAAGTTTGAAACCGAAAGGGAGAATGGGCGGGTACCACAAGTGAGTGAAATGGATTTCCGAATCGAAATGCTGGGGGAAGCGGCGATCGCTTCTCCCATTCTTTTATCCCATGAGTATGGGGATTTTCAGGCCAATTATGTCAGTGACGCCGAGTATATTGCTCACGCCATTGACATAGTGCCCGGCCCCGACGACAGCCGCCGCAACGAAAAACTCTGGTTGGAAAAGGCCGGCCCCCGCGAGACGATCTATTTCGATCCCGCCCAGACCCATGCCGCCATCGTGACCTGCGGGGGATTGTGTCCCGGATTGAACGATGTGATCCGTTCGGTCGTGATGTGTCTTTGGTATCGCTATGGCGTGCGGAAGATTACGGGCTTTCGCTTTGGTTACAGCGGCCTGACATCGGATCCGCCTTTTGCCCCGGTCTATCTATCCGCCTCTTTGGTGGAGGATATTCATCAACGGGGGGGTACGGTCCTTGGTTCGGCGCGAGGGTATGGGGACCGCACCGGCGAGATTGTCGACACACTGGCAAAGCGGCAGGTGAATCTTCTTTTTACCATCGGCGGCGACGGTACACAAAAAGGCGCCCTGCGGATCGCCGAGGAAATCATAAAACGCAAACTCAATATTGCCGTGATCGGGATTCCCAAGACGATTGACAACGACCTGAGCTTCGTGGAAAAGTCGTTCGGTTTTGAGACCGCCGTCGCCAAGGCTGTCGAAGCCATTGACGGGGCCCATGTCGAGGCCCATGACGCCATTCGCGGCGTCGGTCTGGTCAAGGTCATGGGTCGCCAATCCGGTTTTATTGCCGCCTCGGCGGCATTAGGCAGTAACGACGTCAATTATGTCCTTGTGCCGGAAGTGCCGTTTGAGCTGGATGGGCCCAACGGTCTGCTGGCTCATTTGGAACAACGACTCGACAAACGCAATCACGCTGTCATTGTCGTCGCCGAAGGGGCCGGCCAAGACCTCTTGGCAAGACAACCCGAGACCGACGCTTCCGGTAATCCGCGTCTGGCGGATATCGGCTTGTTTCTCCAGCATCGCATCCGGGAGCATTTCAAGGCAAAAAACAACGGGGTCAATCTCAAGTATATCGATCCCAGCTATATCATTCGCTCCTTGCCGGCCAATCCCAGCGATTCGATTTATTGCACCCGGCTGGGCGTCAATGCCGTTCATGCCGGCATGACCGGGCGGACCGCCATGATCATTAGCCAGATGTACGGGCAGTTGGTACATGTGCCGATCCGGATGACGGTCAGCCGGCGAAACTGCATCGATCCGGATGGGTCGTTGTGGAGGGATGTCATCGAATCGACCGGCCAGCCGCGTCTGATGCTCAACGAAGAAAAATGATTTCGGCCAGCAGATCGGGCTCCAGGCGAAAGAACGAGCCTTTACCCTCAAAAAAGCCGTGTTCGGCGATCATGTGCGTGTTCAGGTCGGTCCATTGAATACTTTTATCCAGATCCAGACGATGAACTGTGGTGATCCGCTTGACAAATCGCCCGGCATGCGGCCAGGGACAGACGATCGAGCCCTTGACGTCCTCGCATCGCACTCTGATGTGTTCCTGTGGCTCGGTCCATGCCCCGTAGCGGGGCCGGGCCGCTTCGGTCAGCTCCAGCATTCGCTTTGCGATGGATTCGCAGGTCAGCCCCAGCCGCTCCACCGTGGCCAGGTCGGATTCGATAATCTCTACAAGACTGCGGGGGTCGTTCCCCAGAAAACCCTCATGGACAATCCGGCCGGATCGCAGTACCTCTTCCAGTTTTTTCATGTCGGGCGATTGCTTCATGGCTCGCCTCGCTTTATGCGAACTTATCGTAGTAAATTTGCCCTTCGTTCATGCCCATCGAAGTCAGCACTTTTATCGCGGCGTCGATCATGCCGGGGCTGCCGCACAGATAGCCCTCATGTCCGCTCAGGTCGGAATAGGCCTTCTGTACCGCCTCGGTTACCAGCCCGCGCTGTCCGTCCCATTGTTCACCCTCTGCCGGATCGGCCGCTACGGGTACGTATTCGAAGCCGGTAAGGGCCTTCTCAAATCGCTTCATCTCCTCATCCAGGCACAGATCCCGCACCTGGTTTCCGCCGTAAAAGTATTTGACCTGGCGTGAATTGCCGGTGTGCTCCATATAATGCAGGATCGAGACGAAAGGCGCCATTCCCGAACCGCCGGCGATGAAGACCATCGGGGCTTGAGAATCAGTGAGGCCAAAATCACCATACGGACCATTTATCTTTACAGGATCGCCTTCTTTCAGATGTTCGAAGCACCAGGTCGTACAGATGCCGTTGGGCACCAGACGAATGATCAGGTCGATGATGTTTTTCTGTGCCGGATCGGAAGCAATGGAATAGGCCCGGTAAACCTCCTCCGGGCTGCCCTTGTAAGGCGGACAGAGCAATTGTACATACTGACCCGGTACATATTCGATCTGCGGAGGATCCTGCAATTCGAAGCGGAACCGCTTCATATCATGGGTGAGGTCTTCGATCTTTGTACAGACGCATTGATATTCTTTGACACTGAGAAGTTCTTCGGGGATTTCGATTTTTAAATCATTACGGATCTTGAGCTGGCATGACAGGCGAACCCCTGCATCCTGTTCTTGCTTTGTCAGGAAGGGCGTTTCCGTAGGCAGGATCACACCACCTCCCTCTGTAACCTTGACCTTACAATAGCCGCAGGTGCCGCGCCCTCCGCAGGCACTGGGGATAAAGATTTTTTCGTTGACCAGGGCTCCGAGCAGGGGTTGACCTCCTTGGACGGTGACTTTCTTGTCCTTGTTGATCTCGATTTCACACGAGCCGTAGTTGGCGATGAATCGCTCGGCGATGACCAGCAGAAGCGCCAGACCCGCCGCCAGAAGACTGACAATGAATATGGAAAGAAACACCAGTCCCATCAGCCAAGCACCCCCGTAAAGCCGATAAATGCCAGGGCCATCAGACCGGCAATAATCAGCGTGATTCCCGGCCCCTGCAGGCCTGCGGGGATACGGGCGGCGTTGAGTTTTTGCCGGATACCCGCCATTGCCAGGATCGCCAGAAACCAGCCCAGCCCGGCTCCAAATCCCCAGCCGACCGTCACAATCAGGGTATAATCGCGAATCACCATGAATAGCGACGCGCCCAGGATCGCACAGTTAACCGTGATCAGCGGCAGGAAGATACCCAGATTCTGGTACAGTTTGGGTGAATATCGATCGATCAGCATTTCCACAAACTGCACGAAGGCCGCTATGATAATGATAAACAGGATAAAGCGATAGAACTCCAGACCCAGCGGAACCAGTATCCAGTGGTATGCCATCCAGTTCAGAATCGTCGTACAGGTCATTACGAATACAACCGCCGCTCCCAGACCCATCGAGGTCTTCACCTCACGCGAGACCGACGTGAATGGGCACATCCCCAGAAAGGTTGTCAGGAGAATATTCTGGGTAAACACGGCCGAAAAACACACCACCAAGGCCGCCCACATTTCCTGATTCAGACTCATGCCTTTTGCTCCTTTGGCTTGATGCTGCGACAAATCCAGATCATGACCGCCAGCGTGAAAAAGGCTCCCGGCGGCATGACCATGATCACCCATTTGTCCCAGTGTTCGGTAAACCATGGGATTTTAAATCCCAGAACTGTGCCCATGCCCAACAATTCGCGTGAAAGGGCGATCCCCAGAAGGATGAAGGAATATCCAAGTCCATTGAAGAATCCGTCAATCAGAGAGGGAATCGGTTTGTTCGATCCGGCAAAGGCTTCGCAGCGGCCCATGACGATACAGTTGGTAATAATCAGCCCGACGAACGGGCCCAGATTACGGCTCATTTGAGGCCAGTACGCCTTGAGGATCAAGTCTACAATGATGACATAGAAGGCGATGATCAGCGTCTGCACCATCATGCGGATGTTCCGCGGCGTCCAGTGCCGCAGCAGGGAAACTGTCAGGCAGCTTAACGCCGTCACCAGCGTCAGCGAAGTGCACATGACCACGGTATTGAGCACCAGATTAGTTACGGCCAGCGTACTGCAGATACCCAGGATCTGTCGGAAGATCGGATTATTATGCCACAGACCATCGAGTACGATCTTGCGGGTTGTCGGAGTGCCGCCTTGTGGGCTCATGGCGTGCCTCCTTTGCCGGTCGAATCCGACTTCCACTCGGTAATAGCGTCGTTGAGAATCCGTTCCAAACGGGTGCATGTCTGAGTTGCTCCTGTGATCGCATGCACTTCATTATTGTCGAGGTTACTTCCGACGGATCGAAGACGCAGAGGTTGGTCGGTTTCGGTGACGATCTTGCCTTTAAACTGGTCGCGAAAGTAGGATTTGATAATCTCAGCGCCTAGACCGGGTGTCTCGCTTTGTTCGTAAAACGCAATTCCGGTGATTGTTTTGCCGTCCGGCTTAAAGCCAAGAATACCCCGAATCGGCGCCCAGAAGCCCTGTCCTTCAAACGGCAGGGCGATACCTGCCGTTGTGTCACCCTCTTTTAGTAAGTAAGTCTGATTGGGATTATCTGGTGTCGGAGTTAAAATGCGTTCGACAAACGTCTGGTGAATTTTCTGTGGGCCGCCATGAGCCAGGTCAAACACCTCCAAGACGGCTCGTTCAAAAGCGATCTGCTGGTTGGCCTCAACCTTGTCACGTGTAAAAGCATTGAGTCCGATCAGAACCGAGCTGAACACGGCGGTGACCACGAACATATAACCTACCGGAAAGAGGGACTTTTCCTTCATTCGTCACCCTCCTTCGCCTTGGTTTTTTTTGCGTTCTTGTAGCTGTTGACACCGTAGTCGATGATCGGGCCGAACATGTTGCCCAGCAGGATCGAGAACATCAGGCCGCCGTTAAAGATGCTGAAATTGCGGATCGTGACTGTGCCCAGGGCGATGATAATCCCATAGATGATCCGGCCCGGTTCGGTTTTGGGCGAGCTGACCGGATCGGTTGCCATAAAGAAGGCCCCAAACAGGAATCCGCCCCCCAGCACCGGCCCCAGCACGCCATAGAAACGGGGCACTCCGGCCAGCGTAAGGATCCAGTTGAACACAGCGTAGGCCAGAATAACCGTTATAATAGTCGTCCGAGAGGCTGTTTTGGTCCAGAAAAGATACACTCCACCGATCAGGATCAGCAGGGCGCTGGTCACGCCCGCCGTACCGCTGATCCGTCCGAACAACAGACTCTTGAGGAAGGCCACCCTGTCTATCTTGACCGTCTCATCCTGTCCAATCTTGAAAGGCACTTTTTCTCGCACATCCGGTCCGATCTCTGTGACGGGAATCAGCTTGCCTGCTTTCATTTGGCCCATTGGTGATGCCCCGGTGATAGCATCAGGACTGGTGACCGTCGACCATTGCAGCAAAGCACCCGTGGATTCCTGAGCCGGAGGGGACCACATGGCCGTCAACGCTACGGGAAAACAGATATAGACAAAGCAGCGGCCCGCCAGGGCCGGATTGAAGATATTGCGTCCAAATCCCCCGAACACCTCCTTGGAAAAGATGATGGCGAAGACAATCCCGATGATCAGAACATGCCATGGCACAGTAGGGGGCATCACGAGGGCGTACAGCACACTCGTGACAAAAACCGCTTCGGTGACCGGCTCGTTACGTTTGCGACAGAACACCCATTCGGTTAGAAAACCTGTGATACAGGCAACCAGAACCATTGCCGCACAACGCCAGCCGAAAAAGTAGATGCTCCCGATCAGGCAGGGAACCAGTGCCACAAGTACCCGGTCCATCGGCTTTTGCCTGCGAAGAATCCCTTTTTTCGCTGTTTTCTGAGCCATCCGTGACGGTTCCCTGATTCCGTGTCTATTTGGGAATTATCATAGAATCTGTACGGTGAATTGCAAGGATGCAAAATTCACTTTTCCTGGAGGTAACCTTATCGTAAATCGTTGTTCACTAAGGAAAGATTTACTTCACTAAATTGGATCTAATACCGAGGATCATTTAAAACCATCATTTTGTTCCGCGTCATAAATAAGATAAGAATTATCTTGACTCCGTGAAAGCTTTTTTAGTAAAATACCGAGCGTTGTGGAGCAGGGTTTGCCTTTTCCTTCCGGTGGAAAACAACCACTCATTTTATTTTCTTACAGTCGCGGTCCGGGTGAAATTTGTGTAACCATGTAAGAGTGTGATGTGATGAAAAAAGTAGAGGCAGTTATGACGGTTCTGGCCCTGGTGGTCCTGTCGTTACAGGCAGGGGCGGGTGTGGAAATCGATAGTTCGATCAATTATTTCCAGGATGGGGATTATGTATCCCTGGATGGGTATGAAAGCGACGATTCCCACGTGAGTTATCAATCCTTTTCCGGCGGCGTGGGATCGGGCTGGACGGTAGGAGACGGCGAATCGTTCGGCCTGACCAGCGGCTATGCTAATGCAGGCAATATGAGCATGGGCGTGTCTGCCCAATCCATTTCCACAGCGAATAACCGGCACTTGTCGGATGCCTCGATCTCCACGTCGGTTTCGAACCGTCTGATGATTTCGCCCGGGGCTTCCGGCCTTGTCGAGGGGGATACCACCACCCTGGCGATCCATCTCCGGCTGGACGGTTCGCTTCAAGGCGAGGCGACTTCCTATCCGGGAAAGGGCTGGAGCCATGCCGAGATGAGGGCGGGACTGTCGGTGCATGACTATGCCATCCAGATCGATACCGGAGAGGGTTTCTGGTCGCCGTCCCAGGCGTCTTTCGGGGCCTCCTGCGAGCTGGAGGCCTATGATGTGTATAAATCCGTTTGGGGGTATAGTTATTCCGCAAATTGGGAGGAATCGTGGAATACCGAGAGCAACATCAGCCCTTATGATTCTTATCATAATTCCTGGTCCGCGACAGAACTGGGCGAATCGTTTCTTTACCAGGCGGGCGATCACTTCGACACCGACGAATTGACGTTTCTCGTTGAGGCGATTATCGGCCACACGCTGGATTTTGACGCGGATCTGTATGTGTATGTGGATGCCAACAACGACGCGGTAAGCTGGGCGGACTTTGCAAATACGTTTGCTTTCTCTGTAGTGTCTACAGTGCATGGCGTTGGATTGGACTGGGAAATTATCCCGGAACCATCCACAATGCTGTTGTTACTGCTGGGTGTCGGAGGATTACTGATGAAGCGTAAACAATAAGCAATAGCCGCGCCTCTGAAATCTGTATGATCCGCAGTCGAAGACAGTCCCGGCCTTGCGTCGAACCTTCGATTCACGGAGTAAAAATACATTTCAACGCAACATGCCTACGAAAGCGTGGGCGTGGCACTCGAGTTTTAACACGGGTATCGGCAAAACAGTGAGCCAGTTGAGACACTTGAGACAGTTGGCGTTTTTGAGCCAAAAACGCCAACTGTCTCAACTTTCCGGTGAGATTCTTCCCCTGGAGCTATCAAAAACGCCATGTTTCTCAAGAAGCACAAAGAATCTCAAAAACTCTCTTAGGTACTATCCCTATTATTCTTCGAAAAATGCATGTGTCTCAATTGTCTCATCTGTCTCAACATTCCAACACACCCACAAATCAGACATATCGAAGAAAGTTTAAATTGAAGGAATTTTCGGACTTTGAAAGGTTATGATTTTCGAGAAAATCCCGGTTTTTTTGCTCAAAAAACGGGCTTGGTGTCCAAAATGGTTGATTTCTCGCAGGATTTGTGTTAGAATCATGTTTGGATATAGCTTTTCTTTCTGGGGGCGGAGGACAGGGTGTGAAAATGCGGAAAGCACAGCCATATCAGGATATGGGCTTTCAGCCGCGTCAAACCCGGTCCCGCTGGTAGTACGGAGTGTGAAAATTAGACCGATTCAGGTGCATACTAAATCTGTCGGAGGAATAAGGATGAAGTCCAGCCCATTGCTCGGATTGCCGATCTGGCTCTGCGTAGTTTCCCTATTTTTACCGCTTACGACGGTTGCGGCCGAGTGGACCGCTTACAACGACGTTGTATACGGTACGGATCAGTATATCGGCGATCATGTCACTGCGTTTGGAACTGGGGACGGCTTTACCGGTCAGTCCAGCGGTAGCCTGATCAACCACACTGACGGCAGTGAACTTCCCGTAATGGTCACACTGACCCAGACAGGCGGCGTCAGTTTCCAACCAGAAGCCCAATATGGCGGCAGTGATACCGCCGAAGGCACAGACGCCTATGAGACCTTCCATGGGATCGCCGACATGACTGGCGTCCTGACCTATGGCGATGAAGGCTGGATCGTCGAGGTCACTTTCACCGGGCTGACTCCAGGCTCAAATTATACGTTTGCTACCTCCGCCGCGCGCAATGACTATACAGGCCGATTAACGATCTATACTATCATCGGTGCCGATACCTATACCAATGCCAGCACTACCGGTGTGGATGTGCTTTCTGAAGACAGCGTACGGTTCAATACCGGGGGTAACCACGATGAGGGGTATGTTGCCCGCTGGACGAACATTACCGTCGAAGACGGTACTTTCACAGTCCGTGCCGAAGCCGATCCTTCCAGCACGAACGGAAATCGTGCATATTCGTTTGATATTTTCATGCTTCGTGAAGATACGCTGCCAAAGCCGGCAGGGGATCTGGACGGAAATGACCGCATCGATATTATTGATCTTCTTTTCTTTTCCGATCAATGGCTGACCAATCCGGGGCAGGAGGCCAATTTGAACGGCGACTCAATCGTTGATTTATGGGATTTTGACATCCTGGCCGGCAACTGGATGCTGGACTGGCAGAGCGGTTCGCTTCAGGTCAATATCACACCTGCCGAAGCGGCAGCCGCAGGGGCACAATGGAGCATCGATGGAGAACAATGGTTCGATGCAGGCCATATTCTCACAGATGTGCCCGTCGGGCCCTATACAATACAGTTCCGGGACATTTCCGGCTGGCATACACCGCCGCAGATCATGATTAATGTACCGTATAATGATACGGCAATGACAGAAGGCCAATATATTCTTATGGCCGGTACGCTGCAGGTCATGATTGAGCCGCAGGGCGCACGCGATGCAGGGGCACAATGGAGCATTGACGGCGAGACCTGGAATGATTCCGGTTATACACTTGGACCGGTTCCGGTAGGATCCTATTCAGTCTTCTTTAATACAATTCCGGGTTGGAATTCACCGGAGGAAGTATCTGTCGAAATCACTGATGGTCAAAGTGCCCTGGTGGATGCCGCATATGAACAGCAAACGGGTACATTGACGGTTACGATCGAACCGGAAGCGGTTCGTACAGCGGGTGCTCAGTGGAGTATTGACGGATCGCAATGGCATGCAAGCGATGAACCACTGACTCTGCCCATTGGTGAATATACCGTTCAATTCAACACCATTGCCGGCTGGAACAGCCCTCCAAACGAAACCATTACGATTGCCTACCAGGATATGAGTTCGGTAACGGGGACCTATGTACAACAGGTTGGACAATTAACGGTCTCGCTCAATCCCGCAGAGGTTCGCAGCGCTGCACGGTGGAGCATCGATGGCGTTAATTGGTATGAACACGATCACACCCTTACCGATATTCCGGCAGGCGACTATACGATCCAGTACAATGCCGTTCCTGATTGGATTTCTCCTGCAAATGAGTCGATTACGACGACCGATGGAGCGAGTCTTTCCGCCATCGGTACGTATTTCCGCAAGACCGGCTCTATAACGGTTACTCTAAATCCTGAATCAATCCGAACAGAAGCCCAATGGAGTCTTGACGGAACGACCTGGTATGAAAGTGGATATACTCTCGGACCGATTCCGACCGGGCCGTATACGGTACAGTTTAACAGTGTTGACGGCTGGACCACGCCCGACAGTCAAGCTGTAACCATTTCTGAAAACCAGACGGCACCTGTCTCGGCTGACTATGTTCAGCAGACCGGTTCTCTGACGGTTACGATTGAGCCATCCGAGATCCAGGGCGCTGCCCAGTGGAGTATTGATGGTGTCAACTGGTACGCCGGCGAGTATACAATCGATCCGCTCCCGGTTGGAACATATACGATACAATTCAATGAGATTACCGGTTGGATCAAACCGATCAATCAGCAGGTGACTGTCAGTGACGGCGCGACCCAAACCGCGACCGGAATCTATGCTCAGCAGGGCGGATCACTCACCGTTACTATCGAACCGACAGAGATTCATGCGGAGGCTCGCTGGAGCCTTGATGGAACAACCTTGTATGAAAGTGGTTATACCCTCTCACTCCTGGCGGTTAGCGAGTACACGGTTCAGTACAATGAGGTAACGGGCTGGAGAACACCTGCGGATGAAACAGTTGTAGTTGCTTCGGGGCAGAATACTTATACGACAGGTACATATGAACTGCAGGTGGGTAACCTCGCAGTGACGATCGGTCCGGCCGAGGTACAGGGGCTGGCCCAGTGGAGTATTGATGGAACGAACTGGTACGACAGTGGTCATACTTTGCAGGATCTCGTTGTGGGTGATTACACGGTTCAATTCAGCTCTGTATCTGGATGGAACTCTCCGGCAAGCGAATCCGTTACTGTTATTGATGCTCAGACAGCAAGCGTGAATGTCACTTATGTTCAGCAGGTGGGGGCTTTGGCGGTTACGATTAATCCGAGTGAAGCGATTTCTTCGGGCGCCCAGTGGAGTATCGACGGAGTGAATTGGTATGCGAGTGGCCATGCCATCGATCCCCTTGCCATTGGTAATTATACAGTTCAGTATAGTGATATCGCTGGTTGGAATACACCTTCTGATCAGAATGTGACTGTCGCAGAGGGAATTACAACGACAACAACAGGAACCTATATCCAGCAGAGCGGCTCGTTGACGGTATTCCTCCAACCCCAGGACGCTCGCAATGCCGGTGCTCAATGGAGTATTGATGGTTCTACTTGGCATGATAGTGGGTATACAATAGCGTTCCTGCCGGTCGGTGCTTATGCAGTTCAATTCAACAGTATCGAAGGTTGGAACAGCCCGGCCAATACCCCTGTTTCCATCACGGATGGAGTTGCTCAGGAAATCACTGGTATCTTCTCTCAGCAAACCGGTTCCCTCACGGTCAACATTGAACCGGCGGATGTTCAAGCTGTGGCCCAGTGGAGCATTGATGGAACCACATGGAATAATCATGGTACTACTCTGACAGATTTGGCTGTCGGATGGCATACTGTTATCTACAGTGCTGTAGAGGGCTGGATTACTCCTGCCGATCAGATTGTGCAGGTTCTGTCCGATACGACCTCCACGGGGACCGGAACCTATATTCAGGAGCAGCCGGCAGCTCCCTTGCTGATCAGTGAGTTTTGTACGGACAATGATACAAAAGGCACGGCGGATGAATTCCTCGACGAGGATGGCGATGATTCCGATTGGATCGAAATTTATAATCCGACCTCAGAGGCAGTTTCGTTGCTTAACTGGTCTCTTCGTGACAGCGAAGACACATGGATCTTCCCGGATGTTGCCATCGGTTCCGGTGAATTTCTGGTCGTATTTGCCAGCAACAAGGATCGCCGTGTACCGGGATCTGAACTTCATACCAACTTCAAGCTTGCCAAAGAAGGCGAATACCTGGGCTTAATCGGGCCGGACGGCAGTACTGTTGTTCATGAATACAATCCTGAATTTCCCGAACAATTGTCCAACATTTCATATGGTCTCAATCAGTTCAGCACGCGGCTCGTTAAAAACGGTGATTATGTAAAATACATCGTGCCTACCAGCAGCGATGTTTCGCTGGATTGGACCTCGCAAGGTTTCGATGATGACACATGGAACACAGGTCAAGTGAGTATGGGATTCAGTTCTATCGGTGGTGGGGAAAGCGGACTGCATTATGAGTATTTCGAAGGGAACTGGGACCTGCTGCCTGATTTTGATTTGCTCGCACCGATCGAGGAAGGCACGACATCGAACTTCGATATCTCGGTACGGAATCAGGACGATTACTTTGGTTTCCGTTTCACCGGATACGTCTCGGTACCCGCCGATGGGGAATATACCTTCTACACATCCAGCGACGACGGTAGCAGGCTTTGGATCGACACAACGCTGGTCGTTGACAACGATGGATTGCACGGCGCTCAGGAAGTGGGCGGCAGCATCACTCTGACAGCAGGTGCCCATCCGATTACAGTGACCATGTTTGAAAAGGGCGGTGATGAAGTTCTTACGGTCAGCTATCAGGGGCCGGGTATCAGCAAGCAGTTGATTCCTGACGCGGCGTTGACAGGAGGTTTTTTGACAAATCTTCTCGATGAGATGTATGCTGTTAACTCATCACTGTGGCTGAGGGCTGAATTCACTATCGAAGATCCACAGACCTATGAGATGCTGATGCTGCGGGTCCAATATGAAGATGGTTTTGTCGCTTATCTCAACGGACAGGAAGTCGCCCGCAGCAATGCCGACGGCTCAGTGATTTCCAGTTCCTGGGATGCCACCAGCCAGACCGATCGTCCGGATGAACAGGCAACGGTCTTTGAATCTTTCAACCTGACCCAATACCTGTCATTGCTCCAAACCCATCCGGCTGTGAATGTATTGGCCATTCAGGCACTGAATGATCATTCCGATAACGGCGAATTTTCCATTCTGCCCGAGTTGCAGATCGCTACCAATGTAGGAATTCCACAGTACTTCAGTCAGATGACGCCCGGCGAATTTAACATACCCGGCGCTCTGGGCCGAGTGGCCGATACGAAATTCAGCCATGATCGTGGATTCTATACTTCAGCAGAGTCGTTTGATCTGGAAATTACCTGTGAAACGCCAGGTGCTTCGATTTATTATACGCTAGATGGTTCCACGCCAACCGCTGAAGCCGGAATCCTCTATACCACTCCAATTCCGATCAACGGCACATCGATTGTTCGTGCGGTAGCTATAAAAGCGGGTTATATCAGCTCCAATATTGATACCCAGACGTACCTGTTCCTCGAAGATGTGATTCTGCAATCTTCATCCGGTGAGGCGCCCGGTCCAGGCTGGCCTACGGGTAGTGTTAATGGGCAGGTCATCGATTATGGTATGGATCCGGATATTGTGAATAATGTTGCCTATTCCGGCGTAATTATCGATGCGCTGAAGGCGATACCGAGTTTTTCCATCGTTACCGATCTGAAGAATCTTTTTGATTCGTCTATGGGGATCTATGTCAATGCATATAGTGATGGATACGCATGGGAACGTCCGGCTTCATTGGAATTGATTCATCCTGACGGAACCCAGGGTTTCCAGGCCGAATGCGGCGTGCGAATTCGCGGAGGCTTTAGCCGAGACGGGAACAACCCCAAGCATGCCTTCCGTCTGTTCTTCCGGAATGAATACGGCGATTCAAAATTGAAATATCCTTTGTTTGGCGAGGAAGGCACAGATGAATTTGATAAGTTTGATCTGCGTACCAGCCAGAATTACTCCTGGGCGTTCCAGAACGATTCCACCAATACCATGGTGCGTGAAGTTTTCCAGCGGGACTGTCAACGCGATATGGACCAGCCGTACACCCGCAGTCGCTACTATCATTTGTATATCAATGGTCAGTATTGGGGCCTGTTCATGACTCAGGAACGGTCCGAAGCAGCTTTTTCCGCAAGTTACTTTGGAGGCGATCGAGACGATTATGATACCATCAAGCATGATTCACAGCGACGTGTTGCCACGGACGGCAACACAGAGGCTTTTGACCAATTATACAGCGAAGCCATGGCGGGTTTCCAGTCTCACGACGCCTATTATCGCGTACAGGGTCTTTTGCCGGATGGAGTAACATTGCATCCGAGTTTCCCGCGGATGGTCGATGTGGACAATCTGATCGTCTATATGCTGGGTATTTTCTATTCCGGCGACCGTGACGCTCCGATTTCCAATTTTATGAGCAACCAGGGGTTAAATAATTTTTATTGCACCTACAATCGTGTCAATCCCGATTCTTTCCGATTCTTCCGTCATGACGGAGAACATACGCTCGATAAAGGCATGGCGGATCGCACCGGTCCGTGGGAAGCGTCCAATTTCAATCTGGCTGAATACTTCAATCCGCAGACGCTTCACCAGAAATTGGTCGAGCATCCCGATTATCGGATGCGGTTTGCCGACCTTACGTATAAATATTTCTTCAACGACGGCGCCATGACGGTCGACAATTCTATTGAACGGCTCATGACACGTGCCATGCAGATTGAGACCGCAATTGTCGCCGAATCCGCTCGATGGGGAGACGCCAAGCGTACGTCACCGTTTACACGGAATGATCACTGGTGGCCGGCGGTGAATTACATAGTCAGCAATTACTTCCCATCCCGATTCGGTACGGTTTTACAGCAACTGAAGGACCGGGGCTGGTATCCTGAGGTAGAAGCACCTCCGTTCAATCAGGAAGGTGGTGATGTATCAGCCGGATTTGCCCTGACGATAAGCAATCCAAATGGTGGTGGAACGATATACTATACTCTGGATGGTTCCGATCCACGGATAACATCGGCATTATCTTCGGCCGGCCGGCAAGTTACCCTTGTGTCGGAAGAGGCGCCTAAGTATGTACACGTACCGACCGGAAGCCTTATGGCCCCGCAAGGATCCGTAATGGCCGAGTATTATTTCGGGATCAGTACCGGAACAATCTCAGCCTTGCATTCTCACTCCGGCTGGCCGGACAATCCTGATTTGACTGAGACCCGGACCAGTTTTGAAATTCCAACCGACTGGCAGGATAATTATGGTACTCGGATCCGGGCTTATCTGCATCCGACCGTGAGCGGCAATTACACCTTCTGGATTGCCAGTGATGATAACAGTGATCTCTGGCTCAGTTCGGATGCCAATCCCACGAATGTTACCCGGATTGCTTATGTAGATAGCTGGACCAGCTCGAGGCAGTGGAGCTGGTATCCTTCGCAGCAATCCAGTGCGATTCCGTTGCAGGCCGGGCAGATTTACTATATCGAAGCCCAGCAGGCCGAAGGGAATGGCGGAGATAACCTTGCAGTTGCCTGGCAGAGGGACGGCACCAATAATCCACAGGTGATCGCCGGTTCGTATCTGTCCAGTGCCGGTATCGGCTGGGTATTGCCTGATTATGATCATTCGTCCTGGGACTATGGGACGGGTATTGTCGGTTATGAAACGCAACCGAGCGATACGGTTAATTATTCGAGTCTAATTGACATTGATGTTCAGTCGGACATGTATAATAATAACGCTACATGTCTGATACGGATTCCCTTCGAGTTTGACGGCAGCGATGTGACGCAAATGTCTCTCGATGTTCGTTATGACGACGGTTTTATTGCCTATTTGAACGGCAGTGAAATTCTCCGCGTTAATTTCGATGATGCCGCTCTTGCCGACTGGGATTCGGCTGCCAATGCGTCTCATGATGATTCTTTGGCGATCATACAGGAGAGTTTTGATGTATCCAGCGCGATTTCCTATCTGAAGCGGGGGACAAATATTCTGGCGATTCAGGGATTGAACCGTACAGCCGACAACAGCGATTTCCTGCTTGGTGTCGAACTACATGCTTACCAGCTCAATCCGGGGGATGTCTCGCCTTCGGCATTGCCTTATGAAGGTCCCATCACACTTAACGAATCGCGACAGGTCAAGGCACGCGTGCTTGACGGACAATGGAGTCCGCTTCATGAAGCCGTCTTCAATATCGGTCCGGTCGCCGACAGTCTGCGTATCACGGAGATGATGTATCATCCACAGGATCCGAACCATGAATACATTGAAGTGCAGAATGTCGGAAACCAGACGGTTAATCTGAATCTGGTTAAGTTCACACGCGGAATTGATTTTACGTTCAGTCTGCTTGATCTGGATCCTGACGAATACATTCTTGTGGTCCGCAACGAGCAGAAGTTCCTGGAGATGTATCCGGACTTTGACGGTATCATCGCTGGGCAGTTTGACGGCGCGCTGGACAATGCAGGCGAAACGATCCGGCTCGAAGACGCTCTGGATAGGAAGATCATGGAATTCAAATTCAAGGACGGTTGGTATGATGTGACGGACGGAGAGGGCTTTTCCTTGACGCTTTATGATCCATATCAAAGCGTTGCCGATTATACCGGCGACGGACTCATTGCTCACTGGAGATTTGATGAAGCCAACGGCACCACGGTTTATGACAGCACAGGAACCTATACCGGAACCATGGTGAATATGGATGCTTCCGATTGGATAATAGGTCGATTCGAAAACGCATTGGATTTCGACGGGAGTAATGATCACGTTCAGATCTCCGGATACAAAGGGATCACCGGCGGCGATGCGCGAACGGTGGTGGCCTGGATCCGTACCAGTGTGCAGGACCGGGGGGATATCCTTTCCTGGGGCAGCAATTCCCTCGGCCGCAAGTGGCTGATGACTATTCAGAACATTTTCAGCACGCAGGGGACGCTGCAGGTCGATGTCGGTTCGGGTTATGTTGTTGGCAGCACTCCGCTTTGGGACGGACAATGGCACCATATTGCCGCAGTTTTGCCGAATGACGGCAGCCCCAATGCCAACGAGATCCAATTGTATGTCGATGGTTATCCGGAGACAATAATCGCTTCGGTGGCTCGGACGGTCAATACCTCTTCCTCCGCCGATGTCAAGATCGGTATCTTCGATGACGGTGCACTGCGTTACTTCGAAGGACAGATGGATAACGTGGCGATCTTTAATCGCGCTCTGGACGTCGGTGAAATCGAGCGAATGGTTTCCGGCGGCGATCTCTGGGGCAGTAAGGAGAGCTGGCGGCCCAGTGCGCCATGGGGCGGATCACCCGGCTGGGACGATTCTCCATGGGCCACTTTACCAGACAGCATTGTCGTCAACGAGGTCCTGGCCCACTCACACCTGGATGCACCGGACTGGATTGAATTGCTCAATCTGACCGATAGCGATATCAACGTAGGAGGCTGGTTCCTTTCCGATAGTGATCAGGACGATGTTTCACGAATGAAATATGAAATTGCTCCAAACACCATCCTGCCCGCCAATGGGTATCTGGTTTTCTATGAGGATGTCCATTTCGGTACGACCGCAACGGGGCCGGGAACGCGACATATCCCGTTTGGTCTCAGCGAAGGTGGGGATGATGTGTTTCTCCGTTCCGGCTTTAGCGGCTATGTCGGCGGTTTCAAGGCCAAGGAAGACTTCGGCGCCTCCGACAGCGGCGTGGCCTTTGGCCGATATCTTAAGAGCAGCCTCGATGGCGGACTCAATTTTGTCGCCATGAGTATAAACACGCCCGGCTATCCCAACGCTTATCCAAAGGTCGGCCCGGTCTTAATCACCGAGATCATGTACCATCCGGACGATACGAATACCGGTGGTGAGTATATCGAACTGCACAATCTGACCGATGATCCGGTTGACTTGCAAAGCTGGGCCGGCACCGAGGTGACGCCAGGCAATGTTGTTCAGGAGATTGTGCAATGGAAGTTCAGCGATGGGATCGACTTTACGTTCCCTCCCGATACGAGTATCCCGGGTAATGGATTCCTGATCGTAGCAAAGGATCCCACGGCGTTTACTGCCTACTATGGTTCGTTGTCCGGGGTACAGGTACTTGGACCGTTTGCCAATGACACCAGCCTGGACAATGGCGGGGAACGTGTACAGTTGGTGATGCCCGGTGATATGGAATATGGACAGGAACGCTACTGGATTCGGTTGGATCGTGTTACCTATGATGATGAGCTTCCCTGGCCGATTGAAGCCGACGGACTCGGACAGTCGCTGTCGCAGAAGACGCCTGACACAGTCGAAGCCAATTATGGAAATGATGTTGAGAACTGGCAGGCTACGACACCGAATCCGGGTTCTTAAAAAAGAGTCGAATTGTCCTTAGATATTGGATTATACAGAAAAGGGGTGACAGGACAGTAACCTGTCGTCTCCTTTTCTGTATTTCTCATCCGTAAGCCGCAACCGGTTTTGGTAATGTCCGTGTGATCTTCTCAATACGATAGCCGAATCCAGGACCACCGATTGTTGATAAATCTACCTGCCCATGTCGTCTGCAATACAATCCCGGATGTATTTTTTTCTCGGCAGCGCTGGCGGCCGGATAAAACTGCATAGCGTTGGTTTCCACACCCATAATTGTCCCGGCGTGAGCCGCCAGCCGGACATGGGGGATTTGGGCCAGCATCGGATTGGTCAGATCCTGCACCATCAATGTCATTCCGTGTGCCTTTGCCCAGCAGAGACTCAGCAGAGCCCCCGTTTGCGTCTTGCATGTTTTTAAGGCCACTCCCGTCCAGCCCAATTTACGCCCCACACGGATGAGTTTCCAGTCATGGGCGCTTTCATCCATAAAAAGCGGCTTTCGGGCCGAGACGCTGTGCGCATCGATTTGGTGGGCTTCCAGTTCATATGGAAAAGGCTGCTCTACATATAGAATCATCTGATAAATACGAGGGTGTTCGACTTTTAGCCGGTCCAGTATCGCATTCACATAATCCGGGTCCGTTACAGTACAATTAAAATCAGTCGTCAGCCACAATACACCGTTTTCTATTCCAATTTGTCCGATCTTTACCAGCCGGCTGTAATCCCACTTCGCGTCATTGCCTCGCAGCTTGATCTTAAGACATGTCAGTCCATCGCGACGAATCCAGTCAGCCAAAAGTACTGGATATGCATCCTTCGGTTCGTCACCGGTTTTCTCCGATGCATCCAGCGGGTCTTTCCCGCCCACCAGGTGCCAGGCGGGTAGTGTTTTCGGCGGATTCATTTCCAGAAAGTCGACAGGATACTTTCCGACGAAACTTATTTTCGTATCTTCAGCCGCTGTCACAAATGCAGATAGATCCTTCTTCATGAATTCGGCATTGTAGGTCTGGTAGACATCGATTTCATGCAGTTGTCCGTATGCATCATGTAATGCAATATCGAATGGCGAACAACACACCAGGGCCGCCAGCCACGGCATCGGTTTGCTAAAATCAGCTTGTTCATTGAACTCTTCCAGCAATCGCCCCAGTTCATGTTCAATAAAGGCATGCCCAACTTCGATCGGATGGCCCAAGCCTCCGAAGCCGGCCCACTCGCCTGCCAGAATCTTGGTAAAATCCTGTAGTGCTTCGTTTCGCACTTGATAGGGCAAAGCGCTTGGCCAAACCCATTGAACGCTCAAAGGCGTTTCCCCCCAACCGGCCGCTCTCTTACCGTCATTTCCCTCTACTGTCACCTTTACACGAGCGCAGGCCACCGATGTCAGCGTTTCCGATCCGAACTTCAACGGCATGCGTGTCCGAACGGGTAGAAAATACAATTCCGTTGCTATAACTCTTACATCTGTTTTCATGATTTACCTGCCCAATTGTATAATTTTACCCTTTTTGGCCGAGGCATAAATCGCCTGGATCAGCTCTACGCTTTTTCGTGCCTCGACACCGCTGATTTCAAATTCGCAGCCCGAGTCGAGTGCCTGTAAAAAAGCGGCAAAGTTTTTCATGTGATTCTGATAGGAAATCGCAGCGGGATCCGATACGCCGCCACCTTTACTTTCGATTTTACCAAATCGCTTGCGAATTTCTTCATCCTCTTCTCGCTCATCGGCGAATTGCCAGACGACGAAGCTGTCCTCCAGGTATACTACGGTTCCCCTGGTTCCGGTGATCTCAAACCGCTTGAATTGGCCCGGCCAGGAGGCGGTCGTTCCATAGATCATCCCTAACGCTTCATTGGGAAATCGCAAGATGGCTACCGCTGTATCCTCGGCCTCAATTTTATGTCCCAGTGTGGCTGTGTAAGCCTGCACGGATTCGGGAAGCCCCATCAGGTCGATCAGCATATCCACCATATGGATTGATTGATTTATTAATGCTCCGCCTCCATCCAGTTCCCATGTACCGTGCCAGCTATCCTGGTAATAATCGTCATTACGCCACCACGGTACAAACACCCCGGCAAAGGTTACCGCTCCGAACCGTCCCTGCGAGATCGCTTCCCGTAGAGGGCGCATTGCCGTATTAAATCGGTTCTGAAAGATCCCGCCCAGCAGTGTTCCGGATTTCTGATGGGCTGCGATCATAGTATCGATTCGATCCAGAGCAATCTCGAGTGGTTTTTCACAGAGTACATGCACACGCGCCTCAGCGGCGGCAACCGCCGGTTCCAGATGCATGCCGCTGGGTGTCGCGATTGTAATAACCTCCACATCCTTGAGCAGACCTTCCATCGTCTCATAGCTCTTGACCGAATACTTTGCTGCCAACTGGCGGGCTCGATCCAACTTCATGTCATACACACCGACCAGACTGGCATTAGGTAGATCCTGAATCGCCCGTGCATGAAAATCCGCAATCAATCCCGCCCCGACAATCCCAAACTTCCATTTCTTCATCGTCTCGGTTCTCCTGTCAGATCCGATTATATTTGAGTGGCATCTTTGAAGAAAATACGCTACTTTCTTCTATTTGTCACGGAAAAAGAACATATAGGTAAACGGGATTCTTGAATCATTTAAAATCTTGGAATCTCAGTATAATTCGGTTACTATTATAATCATTATTAATGCATTCGATGGGAGGATAAAATGGAAATAAGAAATACAATTTCGCGGCGAACGACACTTAAGGGGATTGGATCGGCAGGCGCTCTGGCGCTGTTGGGTGGGCATGCGACAGCGGATCAACCGGCGGTCAGAGTGCCCGGTATCGGAGAAAACGACATCCGCAAGACTCTTTTCAAAAAGGTTTTTCAGACGCCCCTGATCGACACACATGAGCACTTAATCGAAGAGAGCGAACGTCTGCAAGCCCGACACAATCGGGTCAGGAGCGACGACTGGTCCCTTTTGTTAAGTCATTACCTGGATTCGGATCTGCTTACCAGCGGTATGCCGCAGAGCGAGCATGGCCGTTTCTTTTCTCCCGACATCGATCCGGTAGACAAGTGGAAGATTCTCGAATCCTATTGGCCTAACGTTCGCAGCACCGGTTATGGTATGGCTGTCGAAATTGCCATGCAGCATTTGTATGATGTTCCGCAGCTATCCAAAGATACCGCCAAGCAGGTGGCCGAAAGCTATGACCGTGTTCGAAAAGCCGGTTTTTATCATGATATTCTCTGCAAACAGGCCATGATCGAATCCTGTCAGGTCAATTGTCTTTCCGAGCCCTTTAAAAAGTCCGACATGCCCCAACTGCTCATGCAGGATATCAGTATCGTTGGCATGTTCTCAGGTCCCAACATTAATAGATATGCGAAACCGGCTGGGATTGAAGTCAAACAGCTCTCTGATTGGCATCGTGTGATAGACTGGTGGTTTGAGACCTATGGGCCTTATGCGGTTGCCGTCAAATCCCAGCACGCTTACGGTCGGGATATAGATAATGTTCGTATTCCCGCCGAAGCGGTGGAACCTGTTTTTGCCAAGAGAATGGAAGGCAAATCCCTGGACGGACAGGAGAATAAGAATCTGCAGGATCATTTGTTCTGGTATGCCGTGGACTGGGCGACGGCTGCCAGTCTTCCCGTCAAGCTCCATACCGGTTACTATGCAGGGCAAAATTCCATGCCGCTGTCTCGCCTGATTCACAATCCCGGTTCGGCAACCGAGTTGTGCCGTCTTGCTCCTAAAACCCGGTTTGTGTTTATGCATATCTGTTATCCGTACTATGAAGAGATTCTTTCTGTAGCCAAGCAGTGGACCAATGCCTATATCGATATGTGCTGGTCCTGGATCATCAATCCTGTGGCGGCTAAGGACTTTCTCAAGAAATATCTTGTAACCGCTCCGGCCAACAAGATTCTGACCTTTGGTGGAGATTATATTCCGGTGGAACCCGTCCTTGGCCATGCTATCATTGCCCGTCGTGGGATAGCCCTTGCTCTGGCGGAATTGGTCGAAGAAGGTTGGATCACTCTGGATCGGGCGATAGAACTGACTGACACGATTATGCATCAAAATGCGCGGAAACTTTTCCATTTAGAGGATAAGGCAAAGCGGCTTATGAAGGCCCCCTGGGCGGTCTAATCCTCTGTTAGCAAGGACCATAGTGGAAGAATATCTGTGAAACACAGGAGCTTGAAACATGCTGCACAATTAATCGCGACCTTCACACTTCTGTTAGCATTGATTGGTTCTGGCTGCAGCAGTGTGAAAACACCTGAATTATCGCCTGAGGACAGGAAAAGGGATATCCAATTCATGGCGGATTGGGCGAGAGATTACAGTCCATATGTGGAATTGGCACAGAAACAGAAAGGAACACCGGACTATGACGCATTGCTGCCAAAGTACCTGGAGTATGCCGAGCAGGCCGAGAGTAACGAAATGTTCGGTCGAGTGG
>JAFGPC010000163.1 GCA_016926155.1 Sedimentisphaerales bacterium | reverse complement strand
TTCCGTACGTGCGATCAGGCCCTGAAGTATCTGTTTACGAAAACCGACTATGAGAAGCAACAGCGTCTGCGCTATAACGTAGACACGTTTGATTTAAGTCGGATGGAGCGACTGCTGAAAGGAGTGGGCAATCCCCATAAAAAAATTAAAGTGGCCCATATTGCAGGAACCAAAGGCAAAGGCTCCACGGCAACGATGCTGGCTCGTATGCTGGAAGAGAACGGTTACTCCGTTGGATTATATACCTCTCCGCATGTTACCTCAATCCACGAACGAATCGCTGTGGATTCAATCCTGATCAGCGACCGGGAACTCCTGGGGCTGGTTAATCGTATTCACAAAACCGTTGAAAAGATGTGTGCCAAAAATGATCCTCCAACGTTTTTTGAGATCTTAACCACACTGGCTTTTCTCCATTTTACGGACAAAGAGGTGGATCTGGCCGTAATTGAGACCGGTTTAGGCGGTCGGCTTGACAGCACTAATGTGGTTCATCCGGCTGTAGTGGGGATTACCAGCATCAGCATCGACCACCAGAACCTCTTGGGCAATGATCTGAGTAGCATTGCCAAAGAAAAAGCCGGTGTAATGAAGGAAGGTGTACCGGTCATTACCGTACAACAGGAAGCTACGGCCATGCGCGCCCTGCGACGCCAAGCCACACGAATCAAGGCGCCATTAACCGTAACTGGTCGCGATATCGATTTTTCTTATCGATTTGAATCTTCGCGAGAAGAAGGGCCGCATACGCGGATTTGTGTCACCACACCGAACAGTCGATTTGAGCACTTGCGTGTGCCGCTGCCAGGCGAGCATCAGGCGATCAACTGTGGACTGGCCCTGGCCATGCTGGATAAACTGAAAACCATAGGTTACTCCATTGATGACAAGAAAGCTATCGATGGTTTATATAAGGTTAAGATGATCGGCCGCATGGAGGTCATTCACGAAGATCCGAGAATTATCGTTGACACCGCTCACAATGCAGCCAGCATCCGGGCCCTGATCCAGGCGATCGGCCAGCATGTACCTTATGACTCGATGGTTATGGTTTTCGGTTGCAACAGCGATAAAGATATTCGGGGTATGTTGCAGCAGCTTCAATTTGGTGCTGATAAAGTAATCTTTACAAGAAGCAATTCGCCCAAATCAGTTTTCCCTCACGATTTGGCGGAAATGTACACGGAAATCTGCGGAAAAATGTGTCAGACAGCGATGACTCTACGGGAAGCCGTAAGGATCGCTCGCAGTGCTTTAAGCCGAGAAGACTTGATCTGCATCACAGGCAGTTTTTACCTGGTCGGACAGGCCAAACAGGAACTTCAGAACCAAAACGCACTCGTTTGATCTCTGTCTGTTTACTCTCTTCTTGCCGCCTTTTCACTTCTCTGATTCCAGTGATTTCATATGGTACAACTTCCCATGACAAAACCGCTTACGAAAAGCTTTCAAATTCCGTAAATTTATGATTGATTTTTATTTATTGAGTAATAAAATACTACTTCAGCGGCTTGTGTGTGAGGTATGGCCGTTTCACAATAAACGGCAGTAAAAACTTTACGGGAAATGCCGGACAATTTCAATTAGACAAACGTGAGTAAGGTTAGGTTGGAAATTTGTAAGGAGACTGAAATGAAGAATGGAGTATTGATTGCATCATTGCTTGCCATGCTCACAGGTATGGCCATTGCGGCGGATGGGGATCTCGGAGTAACTACGGATGTCACATGGGTCAGCAAGTATATCTTCCGCGGTTTTGATGTGCTTGACGATAAAGCGGCGATCCAACCAAGTCTGGACTTCGATCTGTGGGGTACGGGTTTTACTGCGAAAGTCTGGGTCTCCTATCCCATGTCCGGAGGAACAACGGAAGGCGGCAACAGCCGAGTCAATCTGGAAGAATGGGATTACAGCCTGACCTATGCAAACAGTCTGATGCAAGGTGACCAGATGCAGACTGATTACGCCGTCTCGTGGATTTACTATGACTATCCGGATACCGATTCCACGGCCGCCGACACGCAGGAGTTTAATCTGGCTCTGGCCTGGCCGGAAATTTGTCCTTTTGGCGTCACGCCACGGTACCAGCTTATTTATAGCTGGCCTGCCAAGAGCGGCCCTCCTTACCGAGACGAATCGGGTTGGATCCATGTAGTAGGAATGGACTATAGTATTTCCGTGCCCGGCTTTTTACCAGAGAACCCCGAACAGGTGTTTACATTTTCCATGGATGCGGTCTACAATGATGGTACCTACGCTACATGGAACAGTACCAGGTATTCCGGAGTGGATCATGACTGGTCACATATTCTCTGGGGACTCTCGACCAATATCAAGTGCCCGTATACCGGCGCCAAGATCACCCCGGCCATTTACTATCAAACCTCAATGGATGATTCGGTAAACGAAGAGGATGAGCTCTGGACAGGCATCTCGGTATCCATGAAGTTTTAATGTTCGATTAACAAAGAAGAAGCCGGCGTTACAACACCGGCTTTTTTTATGCGCATTCCTTTTAAAGGATGAAAGGCAACATTTATTTTGAAGTCCGGAGGAACCTACCAACGCCGGATGAGAACAGTGGAAGCAATTTTATGTAATTGTTCACAAGCATAGCCATGAGGAATGGATTGCAAAGCATTGGACGCCAGGGCACCGTACTTTTTTGCTTGTTCGTATGCATAGGCGATTGAGCCACTTTGATGGAGCCGCACAAGAAGCTTCTTGTGACGAGACGGATCAGACAATTCGGATCGTACAGGATCCTGCTGATCCGACGATAGCTGATTCAGTAAGTGAATGACCGGCAATGTTAACTTGTGTTGCACCAGATCCGTACCCAGGGTTTTTCCGGTTTTGTTTTCCGATCCCACCAGGTCTAGCAGATCATCGGTAATCTGAAATGCAATTCCTAGATTCAATCCATAATCGGCCAATGCCTGTACTGTATCGTTATCGCCACCAGCGGCCACCGACCCTATACGACAGGCGGCAGAAAACAAAGCGGCTGTTTTTCCTCGAATGATCTGGAAATAAATTTCCTCCGAAACACAGGAAGAGTTACGATGAATATTTTGCAGCAATTCTCCCTGGCAAAGGCAAAGGGCCGCCCGGCTCAGAATATCGAGAACTTCAAAATCCTTGCATCGAACACCGACTTCAAAAACCCGGCTCAAGAGAAAATCGCCCATCAACACAGCAGCCTCATTCCCATGAAGAACATTCGCCGTCGGAGCACCTCGGCGAGTATCGGCCTCATCAATGACATCATCGTGCAGCAAGGAGGCAATATGTATCATTTCGATCATCGCCGCCAGCTCAATGTGATCTGCTGTCAACGTGCCCATGGCCTGGCCGGAAAGCAGAAGCAGGGCGGGCCGAAGCATCTTCCCCCGGCCCTGGAGGAGATGAACCAGCAAATGATTAATTTCTTCATACGGCGTATCCAACTGTACCGCTATACAAGCACAAACCTTGTCTAAGTCGGACGAAAGAAATGCAATACAATCCATCAAGGATTGACCGTCAGATTCCGTCGTTGTCGGTTTTGAGTCAGGCGTGAGCATAAGCGTAGAATTTCTCACGGAGTCGTTTTGTGATCGGACCGGGTTTCCCATCGCCCACGATTCGTCCATCGATCTCCACCACACCAATGACCTCGGCGGCGGTACCCGTCAGGAAGAACTCATCACATGTATACAAATCGAATCGGACTAAATTTCGTTCGTTCACCTTTATTCCTTCTTCTCGGGCCAGTCGGATGACCACCGCCCGAGTGATTCCATCCAATGAACCGGCCTGAACAGGCGGCGTGTAAATTGTCCCATTCTTGATAATGAAAACATTATCCCCTGTGGCCTCGGCGACATAGCCAAGGTGATTGTACATGATCGCCTCAACAACACCGGCGTCAATCGCTTCGATCTTTGCCATGATATTGTTTAAATAATTCAGACTTTTGATCTGGGGCGGCAGAGCCAGTGGGTGGTTTCTATGGGTAGTGGCACTGATAACTTTCATTCCTTTAACATAGAACTCTTCCGGATAAAGCTGGATGTCAGAAGCAATGATACATAGACCGGCATTTTTGCATAAAAACGGATTTAATCCCAGATCACCAATGCCCCGGGTGACAATCAATCGGATATACCCATCCACAATATCGTTGGCTTCAACCGTTTTCCGGGTTGCTTCGCAGATTTCGTCAAAATCCATCGGCATGCTCAGGCGAATAGCACGAGCCGATTCGAAAAGGCGTTCCATGTGGGCCTTGAACTCGAATATCTTGCTGCTGTAGACGCGAATCCCCTCAAATACCCCATCACCATAAAGCAGACCGTGGTCAAATACGGAAATTTTCGCTTCCTTCTCATCTACAAGCCGATCATTTAACCAGATTTTCAAAGCCATTCTCTTTCTCCATCGTACAATACAATCTCCGGGACCGCTCGCCCGGCTTCAACCTCATCCGTTTTCGACTATAATCCCATCAACCAGCCGTACTATCCGATGAGCACGAGTAGCAATCCGTTCGTCATGAGTGACCATCACAATGGTCTGTCCGTCCCGGTTCAACTCCTCCAGAGCCATTAGAATACCACGTCCGGTCTCTGAGTCAAGGTTTCCCGTCGGCTCATCGGCCAAAAGAAGCGTCGGTTGGTTAATCAACGCCCGGACAATGGCAACGCGTTGACGTTCACCACCAGAAAGCTGGTAGGGTTTGTGTCGCAATCTCTGGGTCAATCCCATTCGTTCCAATAATTCCTTTGCCCGCTGCGTCACAGCCTTTTTCTGCTTTATCCAGCCAAAGGTCCCGGTGGCCGCCATAGCAGGTAAAACAGCATTTTCCAGCACGTTTAGTTCGTCCAGAAGATGGTAAAACTGAAATACGAAACCCACCATTTTGTTACGAAAATGGTTCAGTTGTCCTCCCCGAAAACGGTCCAGCCTTTGATTCTCAAAATAGACCTCGCCGGAATCGGGTTTGTCGAGAGCTCCAAGGATGTGCAGAAAGGTACTTTTCCCGCTGCCGGAAGCACCGATAATGGCCACAAACTCACCCGGCTTCATCGCAAAATCGATCCCTTTAAGCACATCAAGACGGCTTTGCCCCATTCGATAGGATTTAAACATCCTTTTTGAAACAAGAATTTGTGACATGGATTTCACTCACACCTGGTTAACCCGGAGAATTTCGACAGGACGACGTCGGGCGGCCTGAATGGTCGGAATGACCGCCCCTATCTGGCAAGCCAGGACAGCGAAGGCAATAATCAAACCGATAACCTCCCACTCAATTGTATTGGGTATTTCGCCAATGGCATATACGCTTCTGTCCCATAGCTGCCAGTTGAAATTGGTAAAAAGCCAGCCTTCCAGATCATTAATCCGAACCAGGAAGGCACAGCCGATCCCCGCGCCAAGAACAGCACCGAGCAGTCCCACAAAAGCGGCAAAACGCAGAAAAATCTCGACCACATCCGCTGATGAGGCTCCGACACTTTTAAGGATTCCGATGTCCTTGGATTTATAGCTGATAATCATGTAAAACACGACAAAGATGATAAAAACCGTAATCACGCCAAGCATAAGAAACAGAAAGATGAGCATGGTCTGCTCTTTTTCCATGGGGGCGATAGCGCCACGGCGATTGACAATCCAGCTTTCCACACGCACGTGATCGAGAAGATCTGCATAGGTCCTGTTTTGATGATCGGTTACAAATGCACCCCATACGTCCCGCACTTTGTTGGTTCCCGCTGTCAGATTTGTGCCGGATGTGAAACGAATGTGAATCGCAGAAATACGTGGTGTATCACCGTCCATGCCAAACAGGACCTGGGCCTTTTCCAAGGGTATATAGATCATGTTTCCATCGACCTTAACCAGACCGGAGTGGCTGTCGTCACTGTACAGGAACGATTCAGTCAGGACTGCGTCCAGGTCGGCGCGTGCCAGGGCGCCTTTGGCCGTTAAGGGAAAAGTGCTGAGAATCAGCTCCATCTGAGGCGGAGTAGGTGAATGGGTATATACTCCCGCGCGATCGCGCTGCCACCACATTTTGTCGATGCCTACTACACAACCCATGCGGTCCGTGGCATAGCGTGGAGTAAACGCCGCCACCGGATCGTTCTTATGATAATGTAAAAAGTCTCCAAAACCGGTAACCTGGCTGTGCCGTATGGGATCGACTCCCATGATCTCAATGCCCAGATTCTGATCAGAGCCGGGACGACTGAGCAGGCCGTAACTATGGGCTACTGGTGATATAGCAAGGATATATTGCTCGGTTTCCAGTCGCGAGAGCAACTCCTGGTAATAGGGGAAACCTACCAACGAATCGGTGCTGATGATGCAGTCCCCGACAAAATCATGATTTTTATCACGAAAACCCTCAACCAATCCATTCATGACTGTCATTACGACGACCACGATGAAGACACACAGCGCCACTGCCAAGATCGCCAGGTATGTGATTTTGCGTCGCAACAGGTATCGTTTTGGCAATATAAGCTTATACATTAGTTTATTCGTACCGAAGGAGCCGGACGGGTCGAACTCGCGCGGCCGCTATAGCCGGAATCAGAGCACCAATCCCGGCGGCCAGGATCGCCGCCAAGCTGATCCAAAAGACGGCGGAAAGATCCACTTCATTGGGAATCCGGCTGAACATATATGTACTACTTTTCCACAGTTTCAATCCAAAAACAACGCTGATCCATCGCTCGATGGGATTAACGTTGTGGGTGACGATAATGCCCAAAACAGCACCCAAGGCCGCGCCGACAATCCCTATACCCAGACCGAAGATAATATAGAGCGAAGCCACTGACCAGGATCCCATACCGCAGCTTTTGACGACTGCCACATCTTTTCGCTTGGTCATGACAATCAAATAGAAAATACAAAAGATCAGCAGGATCGCTCCGGCGCTGACGACTCCGAAGATAAGCATGAGCATTCGCATTTGTTTACGATATTCCCTGGCCAGGACGGCTTGCATCTCCTGTGAGGTCTTGACGGAGGCGGGAATATAGGCGTGCTGGGCAGACCAACGATTCCAGATGGTCTGGGCAACGATTTTACCCTGTTCCTGTTCTACGGCCGGGGCCAGACGGACCTGAATCATATCGGCCACGTTTCCCTGATCGGGATAGAGACTTTGCGAAAGCACCTCCAGCGGTAAATAAATGTAATTCTCATCCATATCATGAACGCCGGTGAAGACAATGTCAGTGATTGTAAACTTGATGGTCTCCCTCTTAAAACTGCTATTGGAAGAAACCGTGTCCTCTGTCCCCTGTGATTCTGCACGCGCCCGCCCGGTGGTAAGCATAACCCGCTTACCGATGTATTCATCCATGACGGTGGCATTGTCATACTCATCCGTGATCTCGTCGGGATCGGAAACGATCCCGATACCGACAAATCCACCGGAAGCAGCGTCCACATCCCCCATCGCAAAACTTGGCTCGTCCACATCCTGTTGTCGCAATAGAAAGTCGCCAAACGAAGTCATTCGTGACCGACTGGCCACATCGATCCCCCAGACCTGGGCGGCACGGACATCCCCTTTACCTATCAACAACAATCCCTGGCCACTGAGAACAGCCGTGGCCCCTTGGATATCTGGATGGGCCCTTAGCATGTCCAACAGGCCGTCATAGTCCTGAATCTTCTGCCCTAGAGACGATATTACAACATCGCCCATATGCTCGGAGGCACCGTTTTCAAAGGTATCGATGAAACCGGTAAACAGGCTGGCAACGGTGATTAACAAGGCACAGGACATAGCCACGGCCAGGATGCTAAGAATAACGATCTTCTTGCTGCGAAGGTATCGTAAAGACAGAAATACGCTTAAGTACTTCATTGCTCTTGTCCGTTTGTCTTCGGTCCCGACTTCGACAGTGAGCGATCCCATACAGTCGGAACTGCATGGATTTCGAAACGTATTATTCGTCGGCCGCAGGCAGATTCTTAAGTAAGGGAAACAGGATGACATCTCGAATGCTGGTCGCGTTGGTCAACAGCATGATCAGTCGATCCACGCCAATACCCAGACCGCCGGCCGGAGGCATACCATATTTCAAAGCCGTGACGAAATCCTCATCCATCGTGGCCATCGTCTCCTGCTGACCCTTGAGCTGAAGCCGGAAATTTTCTTCCTGCACGGACGGATCGTTTAATTCAGTGTAGGCATTGGCTAGTTCCATAGAACCAATGAACAATTCAAACCGTTCGGCATAACGGGGATCAGACTTGCTGCGGCGCGTTAGCGGACACAATGCCGCCGGGTAATCGATGACAAAGGTCGGATTGACCAGGTGCCGTTCGACCGTCTCCTCAAATACTTCATTGATAACAACATCGTCATCCATATTCGCTTCCGGGACACCAAGCTGTTGGGCTTTTTGACGAACCGAGGGCAGATCATGGATGTCGCAGCCGGTATATTCCGAAAGCAGGTCGGCGTAACGGGCTTTGCGCCAGGGACGGGAATAATCAATTGTCTTGTCCCCGAACGGAAGAACGGTTCCCTCGCAGTGCTGCCCAATCAACGTACTGATCAGGTCCTCGGTAATTTCCATCATCACATGATAATCGGCGTACGCCTGATAGAGCTCCATCATGGTGAATTCCGGATTGTGCCGCGTGCTCAGGCCCTCATTGCGGAAGTTACGATTGATCTCGAAAACTCTCTCCATGCCTCCGACAAGCAGCCTTTTGAGAAATAGCTCCGGGGCGATGCGAAGATACAGGTCCATATCGAGCGTGTTATGGTGTGTTATAAAGGGACGGGCCGCCGCTCCCCCGGCGATGCTCTGCATCATCGGAGTTTCTACCTCACAGAAGCCTCGCTCGCTGAGAAACCGTCTCATACCGGCAAGGATATCACTTCGTTTCCGAAAGCGTACCATTACCTCCGGATTGGCCCAGAGATCTACATATCGCTGTCGATACCGCAGATCGACATCAGCCAGACCATGATATTTCTCCGGCGGCGGGAGTAGGGCCTTGCTAAGCAGATTAAGTTTTTCGGCCCAAATCGTGATTTCGCCGGTTTTGGTTTTTCCGAGCTGTCCCGAAGCTCCAATCAAATCACCCAGATCCAATAACTTGACGAAATCCCACTGCTCAGCGAGGAGTTTTTTACTCAGCCCCAATTGGATGGTCCCGCTCCAGTCGCGGAGGGTAATAAAAATCAGCTTGCCGATATCCCGCAGCAGGACAATCCGACCGGCAGCACAGGCGTTTTGTCCTTCCTGGTCATCGACATAGTGTGCCTTAATCTCGGTAGCGGATTTGGAGCCTTCATAGCGTCCTCCATAAGGATCGATTCCCATCTGATGTAGACGGGCCAATTTTTCCTGTCGTTGTTGCTGCAGCTTGCCTGGAGTCGGTTGTTCGTTCAATCTTTTTACCTCTTCTAATTACCGAGCGAGAGTGACTGTTCGATCTGTTTGGCTTGCAGGATAAGCAAGCCCAGGGCCAATTGAGGATCGGACTTTAATGTCTCCTCCATCGAATGACGGACCATGGGGCTGGCATTGTTGTCATGATCGGCTTTGGCAAGCACTTCATTAGCGCGCTGTATATCAATCATTTCCTGAAGCTCACTCAGAGTCAGCTCTATTTCCACGTCCGGCGCGATCCCCCAATCCTTACGGCCCTGTTTTTCCATGATGTATCGATTCTTGACGGGCTGCCCCGACGGTAAATGATAATAGGCCATCGTATATTTCAATTGAGAGCCCGTTGCTCGGTCGGGCACGACAACCTGAACGCTTCCTTTCCCATACGTTCGACTGCCTACCAACGTGGCCCGGTTATACTTGGGATCCTGCAGTGCTCCGGCAACAATTTCCGAAGCGCTGGCGCTTTGACCGTTAATCAACACGACTAACGGATAGTTCGGGTGTGTATTACGTTTATTGGCCCGTTCTTCACTGGGCCAGCCTCGCCCCGGGCGGGGCTGGCTTGTCACAATCACCCCTTCTTCCACGAACAAATCCACGAGCCCCGAAGCGCTAACCAGATAACCGCCGGAATTGAAACGAAGATCCAGAACCAAACCGCCAAGACCCTTTGCTTCCAGTTCATCCAGGATGGCGTCTACGTCCGGCACAGTGTTTTCTGTAAAAGAGGTAACCCGTATATAAGCAAACTTGTTTTCTTCATCAATCATATAGCGCCATTGACTGTCGGCATCCCGCTGCCAGCCGCGAATCGGCGGCACCACGATCTTACCTCGTGTGATGGTAATGTCTTCTGTTTTTCCGCTGGCGGCATGTTTGACCGTCAAAGTAACTTTGGTGTCCTTGGGACCGGTGATCTTACTGACGGCACAGAATATTGTCATTTCCTCGGTGGACTCGCCGTCCACGGCCAGGATGATATCCTCGGCATCGAGACCGGAACGATACGCGGGTGTATCGGGAAGCAGGCTGGAAACCTTAAGCACACCGGTGGCTTTGGAAATCTCCACGCCGATTCCAAAAAATTGTTGACGCATATTTTTTTCAAAATCCTGAATATTCCATGGCCAGACCAGCATCGTAAACGGATCCAGCGCCGAGAGAGCTCCTTCGCTGAACTGGGAAATTACGATTTCATTAGGCAGACCAAGTGTAACCTTGTTCAAAGCGAGCACTTCGTCGAAAATCAGCAACAACTTGTTTTTGGATGTTTTTTTGAGAACATCCTCCAGGTCGCCCTGTAGGGTGCTAATTCCCGTTCGCCATTTGGTATGTTTTTCGGCATCGACAACCTGAAACGCCAGATCATCCCGACTGCGCTGCAGGACTTCGCTGAGGACAAGACACCGCTGCAGGGCCTTATGGGCCATCTCGTTATAGTCCGGTTCCGTGACATATTGGAAATCCAACGCATCCAGCGCCCGCTGGAACATCAAGGCTCGGATGCCTTCATGCCGCTCTAGGCTTGTATCCCCACAACTGTCATCCTTGAGAGCCAGTTCCACCGATGCCTTCTCAATCAACCGGTCCGCCTGATCTTTCCAGGATTGATTGTCTTCATCCAGGGCGCTCAGCCAATAATAACACTGACTGTAGGCGTCGATCCAGTGCCCTTCGGTTTCCAGCTCGTCCCCCTTGCGCTCGGCGAATGTGATAATCCGTCGCACAAACGGATCGGCGAGTAATTGTTCCTTTTTTGATTCCTCCGCGTGCTCTCGCGCTTTGATGACTACAGCAACGACGTTTCCTATATCGTTGACGTCGGCAGGCCCATCACCGATTTTACTGCGGAGCTTATCCAGCTCAGCAATTTGTTCGGCAAATTGCTCGGTACGGAATTGTGTGCGATACGCTTCAATCTGCTCATACGAAGCAAGAATCTGATGCAAGGGCTGGAGGGATTCTCTCTGTTGAACATCGACGCCGGTCAGGATCTGTTCGGCCTGCTCGAAATCGCCTTCGATAATCCGTCTGCAAATCCTCGATGCCGTAAGAACTATACCGGGGCGCCCATTCGAAACAGCGCCATTGTCCGTCGAGGCGGATGAAGAAGTTCCGCCTTCCTTTTCGGGCTCACAACCAAGCCAGCAAACACAAAACAATACCAGAAAAAGAAAACCGATTCGATGATGCATTTGTTTCATTCGACTGATCCAATCCATGAGGGTTCCTGTTCCCCAAATGACCAACAGGCCCGGCCGGACCGGAGTAAAGAATTATGTTCCTCTCTCCGGTCCGCCGGACCCGGTATCTATACTTCGTCACAATCTGCCCGAAAGTTTACAGACACTCCGCCGCCTTTCCGGCACAGTTGAGCACATGAAGTTTGTGCTTGACCATCGCCTTGATCGCCTCCCGGCCGGGGCCCAGGTATTTGCGAGGATCAAATTCACCTGGTTTTTCTGCAAAAACCTGGCGGATTTTTGCCGTTAAGGCCATACGCAAATCGGTGTCAATGTTGACCTTGCAGATCGCCATTTTAACGGCTTCCGTAATTGCATCCTCCGGAACACCCATGGCGTCGGGCATCTGACCTCCATATTTATTAATCAGGTCCTTAAATTCCTTGAGCACGCTGCTGGAACCGTGCATTACAAGCGGATAACCCGGCATCAGTTTCTGGATCTTTTCGATTACATCAATGGCCAATTTAGGCTCGGTTTTGAATTTATACGCCCCATGGCTGGTGCCGATGGCAACCGCGAGCGAATCGACACCGGTTCGCTCGATAAACTCTACCGCCTGATCCGGATCGGTCAGGTGAGCGGCTACATCGTCCACGCCAACAACATCTTCTTCGATTCCGCCAAGCTGGCCCAATTCGGCCTCGACGACCACCTTGTGGGCATGTGCGTACTCAACGACCTGCTTGGTGATCTTAATGTTCTCTTCAAACGAATGATGTGATCCATCAATCATCACCGAGGTAAAACCATCATCCACACATTGTTTGCAGGTTTCATAGGTATCGCCATGGTCCAGATGCATGGCAATCGGGATGTCCGGGTTTTCCTCGACGGCGACATCGATAATCGCACGCAGATAGCTCATGCTGGCGTACTCACGGGCTCCGCGGCTGATCTGGAGAATCAAGGGTGCCTTTTCCTCTGCGATCGCACTGATAATCCCCTGTGTAATCTCCATGTTGTTCACATTGAAGGCCCCCACCGCATATCCGTTTTTGTAGGCCATCTCGAACATTTTCTTTGTGTCTACTAATGCCATTGAGTCAACTCCTTATCCGTTAACGTTACGTTCGTATCCGGGCAACAGTTCGAATCCTTCCCTAAATGGATCTATTCTTCCAACAACGGCCCGGTTATACCCACATATTTCCGCGAGCCCAGCGCCAATTCCTTTACGCCTTCCGGCCAGACACTGAATGAAACAGACTGGCGGTCTCGTGTTTGATCCAGCGAGACGGTCAAACCATAATACAGCCTGTGATATCGTCGCATCAACGTCAGGTCGCTGCGGACACTTTTGCCGTAATCAAAATTATATTCCTGAGACAATGTAGCCGTATATCTCTCATTGAGCCGATATGTCAACGCCGTCACAAGAGCATTTGAACCTTCCTCGTGAATATCATTAACGCCGTCTCCGTTCTTATCGGCGTCGATCACGACCGGCCGCAGGTAACGATTCCCGATATAATAGCTCATATCGGGAAATACATATCGGGCTACCCCAACATTGGCTTGTTGAAGATACCCGCTACGGACGTCATAACTCATGTCACTGAGTAACGTCATCGTATCACTGACTCGCCATTGGTAATCGGCATTGACCGAATCGCGTAAGATACCATATTCGTATGCGTTTCGGCGAACCAGCATGGGAATGGAGGGATCGTTCCAGATGAATTTAGCCGGTCCATCTTCCGGTTGACCATCCTCCGACATAAACGTCGCATCCACATCCAGCCGCATCCAATCCAAACTGCGCAGCTTGTCTTTTTCACCGCGCCGTGTCTGCCATCGCTGACTGATCCCAAAATTCATCATATCCCGCATATCACCGGCCCGATCGCTGGCATCAAATGTGACTGCTTCAAAATGCGGACGCATAATATGGCGTATTCCGTTTAGATCCCAGAAACGGGAGCGGATAAACTGATTGGATCTCCAGAACATGGTTGAAAGTCGAATGCCCGCTTCATTGAGCCAGATATCTTTTTCGCCTCGAGATTCAATAGTGCCGTCCAACGTTCGGTCAAATCCTTCCTGATCTTCATATCCGTATGTTGTCGCCACATAAGGAACGGCCTTAATCGTATCCCATAAGATCGGCATATCCACCTCATGCCGGGTCGAGCCGAAGGTGTAAAAGCTTTCGTCAAATGTCGGATTATTCAGGTAACCGGCCAATCGGTCACGAAAGCGGCTGACCTGTGTATCGCTGTAATACGTCAGGCGATGATCCCAAAAGGAAGCTCCTTTTAAGTGATATTCAACCGAGGGTAATTCTTCCGTCTGGGTAACATAATCATTGATACGCCACTTGGTGAGAAATGCGAATCCCCAGTTGTCTGTAATTCGCTTGAGATGGACGAGGGTTTCCTGTTCTTTGCCTACATTAAATTCGGTGCGATACATCCATTCGAGGAAGTTCTTATCCGAGGCGTAGCTCGACTCGACGGTAAGTTGCCAGTCATGGGGCAGATATTGACGATGACGGAATCGGAAACGGCCTCGAACATCTTCCTGTGGATCGAGATTCCTTCGATCCGCTACCCGGCCCAGATCATCAGTGCCGCGATCCTTCATGACATATCCGATAATATCTCCGTAATAATCGTCCCCTTCGTATTCAATATCCACACCGGCCCCCGGACCACGGTCGCTAAAATAATCGACGGCTAATGTGCTGTCCACACCGGGCGGTTCGACCTTGCCAAGCAATCGGGCCAAATACCAGCGCGTTTCAATCGTAAAGCCCATATCCGAATCGTCCCCCACACGGACCCGACGAATCGGAACATCCGGACGTTCAAAGTTGGTGCGAATTTCCGGCCAGGCAAAAACCTGTAGTTCGCCGATTCGCATCCCTACATCGTACAGTACACCATCATAACTGCTTTTATTGGTGCCGCCTCTTGTCCGAGCGTCCACGTTAGTGGTGTCCGTCAGAACCAGCCGGGAAGCAGTCATTGAAATCTGCGGCAGATAAAACTCGCTGGTGGTAAGAGAAATCTCCTCGGCTTCAAAAACGGTTTCCGAGACTTGACGAAGCTGCCGGGCGCGAATATAGATAGGTAAGCCTCGCCTGGCATCAAAGTTGCGCATCTCGGCATTGACCGCCAGGGCCTGATTCTCCCGAAAATCATAATAAATCTCATCGGCTCGAACCGTGCGTTGTCCTTCAGTCATTACGATATTGCCCTGAAGATAAAGCGCATCGACCGAGCCGGTGGAAAACATTCCTCCTCCGGCACGCTGCTGGTCCTGCTCGATTTGGGCCCCATGAAAGACGACAGCATTGTCGGCTTGAAACTCCAGCATAGCGACCTCTTCATCTCGCTGCTGCCAGAGATAAAACCGACCGATGATTGTCGTGATTCTTGAACCGTCATCCAACTGGGTACTTTCCACAACCGGGGCTGGTTCCCAAAGATCTGCAAAATTGACAGGATACTCAAATTCCTTTTTTCTTGTTTTATCGCGACTCGGTCTCGGCACCGTACCTGTCCCATCATCCGGCTGAACCATGTCGCTGATTCGCCACGGCTTGGCGGTTTTAGGTGATTCATAATCCGGTCTGTCCGGCTGGGGGTATTGCGGCACCCTGGCTGTCTCTCGAATCTCCGGCTCACTTTTGATTGGAGAGACTGCCGAGATAGCCTGTTGGACAATGGCCATCGCCTCCAATTCTATCGACGTCGCTTCCGTTCGCTGCAATGCCGTCGTAAAGATCTCTCCGCTTATGGGAAGCTTGACAATCAGCGACTCCCCTTGATTTATAATGACGACATCCATTCCCGAACTCATTCCGGTAGGGCCTCGTTTTGCCCAGACATTCCCATTCAGGTAGATCAGGGTCTCGTGGTGAACCTTAATACGCCCGCGAAACTCAGAAATCATCGTCTCAATCCAAACAACCGCCCTGTCGCTGGATAGTTCATTTGATCCGATGGTCATGGTAAAACCGTCTTCATAAACCAGCGTATGACGGCCGCCCGGGGCCGGTTCTTTATCCATGGCCAGTTTATTGCCCGTCAGATGCAGGTCCTGGCCAACAAAGGCGGCTCCGAGTTCGGACTGTGCCCAGACAAGCGGACAAACCGTTGCGATTACAAGTATCACAATTGTGTGAGCTACCCTTTGCATTGTTGCACACCTTGTATGAGGCTGCGTTTTATCTATCGCTATTCATAAGGACAGCGTTGGGCGGGTTCTGGACCCGGCTCCATCCGCGGCCGCCAATGGAAACACCGCAGGATGTTTACCGCCACCCTGGAACAGTGATTCAGACAGTCCGACGATTCAGAGGCAAGATTATAACCGGGTTGAACGACATTGCCAGCCAAAAACACCGCAATCCAGGCCAAAGTTCAGGGATTTCAGAGGATAAAAGATCCTCAAATTCAAATCATCAAAGCTGCTCGTATCGCAATACGGCACGATAGATTCCGTTGATTCGCTTGCCATCTACCATGGTTGGGGCGTATTTTTGGTTATGGGGCTGAAGCCGCACTTGATTGTCTGACTCAAAATAAACCCGCTTGAACGTACTCTCATGAGGCAAGGTCAGACGGATAAAACAATCGTCCCCGCTGTGAACCTCCGATGCCGGGGAAAATATCACAAGGTCCCCCTCCCGAAATCTGGGTTCCATGGAATCGCCGAACACACGAACGGCAAAGGCGTTGGGATCATGCAGGCCCGGACATCGAACGTAATCGTCGGCAAAACCAACTGGATACCCAAGATCGTCAAAGTCCATGAGCTGACCGGCGGAAGCCCGATTGATAATCGGTACAAACCGACCCGGACTCAGTTTTTGCTCGGTTGTTCCCAGATCAAAACTTTCCCTGCCTAACAGGTCGTCAATCTGCTCGGAGGAGACTTTCTTTTCACTGATCTTTTTGATAATTTCTCGTAAATGACGATTTTCAGCTTCAACAGCCTCGACATTCTGCTTGATATCTGCGGGCATCCGCTCTAGATGGGCAATATGTTGAAGAAGGCCGGATTCAAACTGCAAGGCCTGTTCCAGCTTATACAAACATCCATCACTGGGAGGATTTCTAACTCTTCCCGTCTCCACGGTGGACAAGTAAGGCTTGGAAAAACCTATCCTCGCGGCCACCTCATCCAATGTCAAGCCAAGCTCTTCGCGCCGATCTCGTATGATTTGTCCCAGACTCATGCCCGAATCCTAGCACAATATCGAATAACGTCAAGAATTTTTTGATAAACAAAGAACAAATACATCTACACCAGGAATTGCAGATCAAATTATAGACTTTATCTGTCTGCTAACCGGCTCTATATCCTTTCCCGTATGCCGGAATGAATACCCTTTGCTTTTCTCTAGAGGATCATTACGATGAAATCTATAACACATAAAAAGGATTTTGACGTGGACAGGTATAATCTGGTCAGCTTTATGGGTTTGTTCGGGCTGCTTGCGATCGCCTGGCTTTTTTCAGCAAACCGCCGCAGGCAAAACATACGATGCATTGTCACGGGTCTTGGATTGCAACTGGCACTGGGAGCCATTGTCTTTTTAGCGCCGGGAAGCCACACTCTCTTTCTCAAGCTCAACGATCTGGTTCTGCGACTCCTCGAAGTCGCCACCGAAGGACAACGTTTTGTCTTCGGCCCGCTGGCTCTGGGGCCTGGCCAGGTTGATGATGCGGGTAATGCCTCAATCGGATTTATCCTGGCAACTCAGGCATTTCCTCTGGTCATTTTCTTCGCTGCCTTAATGGGCCTGTTGTATTACATCGGCATCATGCAATGGATCATCCGTGCATTCGCATGGGTCTTTACTCGAGTCATGCGGATCAGCGGCGCCGAAGCCTTGTGTGCGGCAAGCAATATTTTTGTCGGGATCGAATCCTCCACGGCAGTACGGCCTTATCTGCTTCAGATGACCCGTTCGGAATTCTGTACGATTCTTACCGCCGGCCTGGCAACCGTCGCTTCAACAACCATGGGACTATATGTCCTGTTTCTTAAGGATACTTTTCCCACTATCGCCGGGCACCTGATCAGCGCTTCGATCCTTTCAGCGCCGGCGGCAATTGTTTTCAGCAAAATTCTGGTTCCCGAAGACGGCTCCCCCATCACGATGGGAAGGCCGGCCGAATTTCACTACGAACGGGAATCCAGCGCCATTGAAGCGATCATCAACGGCGCCATGGCCGGTGTCAAACTGGTCGTTGGAATCGTTGCCCTGTTGATCGCGTTTCTCGGTATCCTGGCCCTTTTGGATATGGTTCTGACCTGGCTGGGCGGCGTGCTGCATCTGATAGATCCTTCCGAGGTGGATTCGCCCATCTCCGCTTTACTGAGCTACGTATTCTACCCGGTAGCGATTATGATCGGCGTTCCACCCGACGATGCCCGACTGGCCGGTGAGATGCTCGGCACACGCCTGATTGCGACGGAGATTCCCGCCTATACGCAACTTGCCGAATGCTTGAAAGCCGGTAGCCTTACCCACCCACGGTCTGCCGTGGTAATCGCGTATGCCCTATGCGGATTTGCTCATGTCGCTTCGCTGGCAATCTTTGTCGGCGGTATTGCCGCACTGGTTCCCCGGCGTAAAGCCGACCTGGCTGTCGTTGCGCCCCGTGTCTTGCTGGCCGCGACACTGGCCTGCCTTGCAACGGCCGCCGTCGCCGGGGCTTTCTTTCTCAATCCTGAACATTGACACCCGATACGACAATGACGACAATAGTCTGCAATAATGTTTTGGAAGGAAAGATCCGGTTATGCGATACTTGATTGCAATACTGTGCCCGCCACTGGCTGTCCTGTTATGCGGAAAACCTATTCAAACCCTCCTTAACCTGATCCTTACATTATTCCTGTATATCCCGGGTCTGATCCACGCTCTTTTTGTTGTCAACAATCACATGGCCGATCTGCGAAACAAAAAACTCATCCAGGCTATTCAGGAATCGAGGTAAATGTAACGACGTTGTCGGGCGCTTATACAATGGCTTTACAATCGAGGAGGTAAGGAAGTGACAAATACGGAAAACCATAACAACACTACTCCTGCAACCGGTAAGTACCATGGCTATATTGTCTATCTATACTCCTTCGACATTGCCTATGAAATGATCTCCAAACGTGTGGAGCAGGTGCTGGGAATGAAAACCACCGATTACTCCATGCTTCCCAGTAAGCGCAGCCCCCGACAGATGTTTTTTTACAGTCCGACAATGGTTCGGCTACCCGAAAAGGAGTTCTCCACCTCGGAAGGAACCATCTCGGTTTCCCGAACAGCTAAGATCTTTTCCATCGGTTCTCTGAGTCTCCAATTCCGTATCCCCTTTAACGCCGAAAGTCTGGAAGACCTGATCCGTTTCCATGATCTGGAGATCGCCGGGGTGCCTCTTGAGCAGGAAGCCGTCCGACTGGCCGGGGAAATTCAGCAAGACATCCGGAATCGATGCATTCAGCCGGCCACGATCACAGAAACCGAAGCGTATACGATGTTTTGCATTGATCACCTGCCCGCCGAAGACGACCCGACCGACGCCGAACAGTGGCTCCACAAGAATTCACCCGCCCTTGCAGGTCTGCTGCGGCAGGAAGAGGATTTGCACCGCCTGGCCCAACAGGAAATCGACGAGACCGTTCGTCATCGCGTTAGCTATTTCGGTTCCGATCTGATCGTGATCGACTGGGATGCCGCCCTGATTGTAGAAGGCGGGGAGTACCTGGACGACATTGTCCATATCGCCGAACTGGCCAATGTTCAGTTGGTCGAATTGCGGACGTATGACCAGATGCTGGATGCGGCGCTGGATCAGGCCTACCGGGATGTCGGACGATGGAAGCTGCGGCCTCGCAAGGGAGTGTTGCTCAAGCTGCAGGAAATCCATATCGACATGGCCCGGTTGATGGACGAGCTGGTCAACATCACCAAATTCTTCGGCGACTGGCATCTGGCCCGGGTCTATCGCAGCCTTTCCAACCGCTTCCATTTGGCGGAATGGCACCACGTTTTGGAAAATAAGCTCGGTACGCTGGCGATTCTGTATCAGCGGCTTCAACAGGAACGAACCAATCTGTGGATGGTGGTCCTGGAAACGGCCATCGTGGTCCTGTTCATTCTGGATGTGATTCTGCTGCTGGCCGGGCTGTAAGGCACATGGTTAACCTGACATGATCAAATCGGGCGATAGGCGTATTCGTCGTAGCCGGGCTTCTTTTCAGGCCTCTGGGGCCATCCGAGCACATCAAAGAGAAACTTACCCGCCTGCCGGATCATTGTGCCGGGCATGCAGGGAAACATCTCCAGCGAACCGATTACATCGTGTCCATTCCGGCTGAGCCGCTCGAGCAGATAATCCCAGTTCTCCCGGGGCATCCCGCCGCGAACCCCCGGCGGCTCGTGATCGTCGATCCGTCCGTAATTGTCCGTCAGATGCAGATATGTCGTGCGGTCGATAAGCCGGTCGATATAGTCCCGGAAGCTGTTTTTCGAATCGATATGAGCATATCCGGTATCGAGGCAAAACTTGATCGAAGGAAAACGCTCGCCCAATTGAGAGACCGTCGCCAGGTTACCTGTTTCAACGCACAGGATCACACCGTTCTGCTCGGCCAGCTTGACGACCTCGGTGGCAAAGCCCCAGTCGGCAATCCCCAGTTCCTCCGAGACGCACAGGGCCTTGAGATCCACCACGATCGGGGCTTTCAGAAGCTTGGCACATTCGATCTGTTCTGCCCAGTCAGCAAGGGTCGGCCCGTCCGTGCGGCTGTTGAGGGCGACGAGCATATTGTCGGTGGCCTGCTGCAGGCGGGACCAGTTGCGACGGTCATAGCGGCATTCGAAGTGCCCCTTGATTGTCGGCCATAGCTCCACGCCGTAGCCGAGGTTGCGTAAATATTCGCACTCCTGCTCCAGCGAGAGATGGTGCTCGCGCCACCAGAAAACCATCGTTGACACAACATATCGTATACGCATTCGACTTTGCCCCACTATATCCTGTATGGGCGGCCAGTACCGTCCCGCTTAGTCCGCAAAATCAGTAGTTTTACCGATACTTATCGGCGTTATCGAAGCCACTATTTACTTGTGTTCATTTTCTACCCCAATTAATTCTATATGAATTACATGACGACATAGGCTGCAAGCTAAATGTCAAATGTTATACGCAGTATGTCGAATTCGAAATGCGGTATATACTATGTGGTCCGAAAACGCCCAAGACGACGTTAGAGCCTGTCATAGGATCGTTAAAACTTTGACGTGACAAGGATAGCGAGCGGGGGTACAATTTTGTTTTTGATTCAGGCTTTTGAGGGGACATAGCATGAGTCGCCTGTCCGGAAACCGCCGGTCGGGGAGCAGGGGAGTAAGGGCGATGGCGTTTGTGTTTGCCACGGCGCTGCTTGCCGGGTGTGACCGTACAGGTACGGAAATGGTACCACCCGACAACTCCGACAGCCCCCCCGCCGCCAGGCCATCCGCCACAGGTACTGAGCCAAACGACACGTCCTGGTTTCGTCCGCGATCCGATGAGCGGGCCCGGGAACGAGCTGCCATGGTCGATCAAATACAGCAGGTCTATGGTCTGGAGAGCCCGACCGTGCTGAAGGCGATGCGAAACGTGCCGCGGCACTGGTTCATCCTTCCTTCGAATCAGTCGCGGGCGTATCAGGACCAGCCTCTTCTGATCGGCTATGGACAGACAATCTCGCAACCGTTTATCGTGGCGTACATGACCGACGTACTGAAACTTGAACCAGACGATAAGGTGCTGGAAATCGGTACCGGATCGGGCTATCAGGCAGCGGTCTTATACGAGTTCACGCCGCATGTTTACACCATCGAAATCGTCGAGCCGCTGGCCCGGCGGGCAAAACAAATCTTTCATCAATACGGCTACAACCGGATCGACGCACGGACCGGGGACGGTTACAAGGGCCTGCCGGATATCGCTCCGTTCGATGCGATCATCGTGACCTGTGCGCCGGACCATATTCCTCGGCCGCTGCTGGATCAACTTGTCGTCGGTGGGCGGATGATTATCCCTGTGGGCGATCAGTGGGGTTTGCAGGAGCTTATCCTGGTATCCAAACAGGCCGACGGAAGCATTACGCGTGAATCGAAAATGCCGGTACGGTTTGTGCCCCTGACACGGGAGTAAATATCCGGACGAGTCGGTGCCCGGTTAGGGACCGCCGGAGGGACGCGCTTCGGGCAGGGGAACCAGTCGAAACCGGGCCTGTCGGGGATCCTGATTGAGCATGATTTCGCCGCTGCGGATATATTCGCTGGGGAAGTTATAAATCACGGCCCGGGTCACGCCTTCCTGTGGATCGGCGCTGAGATCCTCATCGCGAACTAGAATATAGATATGGAACAGGGCCTTTTCATAGGCATCCATCGCCGCGTCGGACGCCTTAATGCTGGTGCTGCTCCGCAGCTCGTCCGGATTGATCAACTGGACGTCAAATCGGCCCTGCAACGTAGGGCTCATCAGATAGCCGATGCGACTGGGCTGGAACGGACGGATTTTCAAGGTCTCCTCGACCGACGGTAACGTGATATTAACCTGCATTTCGGCCTCAATGCGGCCAGCACCCAAAAGAATATATGGCCTGGCCTTTTGGGCGACGCGACGCGCCTGCTCGATCTGCTGGTCGGTCAGCGTTACAATGGCGGGGCCTTCATAGTCCGGCAGGACATGCATCCGCACCAGAGCCGGATCAATCGTTTCATGTGGGACCGTCTGGCCGCGGATGTTGCGAACCTGAATGACCAACTCTTTTTCTACAAGATGCTGCACTTGTATATCGATCGTCTCCGGACTGCACGATACGACGGTCAGGCCAAGATCCTTAAGCTTTTCACTCTGTCGAAGAAACTCAAACACATCAATTGTATGTGGGCCGACATCGGCAGCATTTTCCCGGACGATGTCATAATAGAAATCCAGGTTTTCCTTGTCGGGATCTTCGGGGGCAAGACGCCAGCGTTTTTTGAATTCGGCAACCCGTGATGCGGACCCTTTAAGGATGAGATCCAGGTTCACTGGCCCGTCCCGATCGATAAAAGTAACCATATACTGGGGTGGGGTCGTGTCAATCGCCAGCAATCCGGTCCGCTGGACGGTTTCTTCCAACGCCAGATAGGCATACGCCCATATCAACAGTGTCAGGAAGGCCACAACGGCCAGTTTCTTTATCTTGTCGACGGCAAGGTTCTTGTCCATTCAGGCCTTCTTTGCTTTCTTTAGAACGGGCGCCGCTACTTCGGATTCCGAACGACGTTCTATAAGAGGGCCGGCCTCTACGACGGCCGTGGTCAGGCGTTTTCGCAATTGTTCTTCCGATACGTTGCGGATGAGATTTCCGTCTACGGCGATGGAGATGATTCCCGTTTCCTCGCTAACAACGATAACGATGGCGTCCGAGCTGGAAGAAACACCGATCGCGGCACGATGTCGCGAACCGAGCTGACCACCCCGAAAGGAGCCACTTTCGGCCAGGGGCAATTGCACCCGTGCGGCCACAACCCGGTCAGCCTGAATGACGACCGCCATATCGTGCAGGGGCGTGCCGGGGTAAAAAATGGTGCGCAGCAGCTCAGCAGTGACCTTGGCATCGATGCGCTCGCCGGTTTCGATAAATTCGCCCAGACCCACCTGCTGCTCGACAACGATAATAGCCCCGGTTTTGGTAGAGGCCAGATCACTGACAGCCGCGATAATCTCTTCAACACTGCGTGAAAGCTGCTGTGGGGAGCTGGATAAAAATCGCGCTTGGCCCAGTCGAATCAGGGCTCTGCGGATCTCGGGCTGGAAGGCCACGATGGCTATAATTAAAATCCCAAACAGGAACCAGTTATAAAGGTAGGCAACACGGGCCATGTCGAAACGTTCCACGACAAGGTTAAGAATGACCTTGCCGGCCAAGAGGATAAAGATAATGCCGCGAAACAGTCGCTCGCCTCGTGTGCCTTCAAGAAAGGAAAGAATGATATAGACAAAAATGCCGATGAAAAGCAGTTCAAAACAAACGATCAGAAGTTCACGCGGCTCCATGGAGTACAAATAGTCAAAGATGGCGTCCAACGCTTACACTCCTGTCCCTTTGAGTGAAACCTACTGGATTCGAAGCCCGATACTCTTTGTTGTCCGGCATATATTGGGAGTCGGGCTAGCGAACTATCCGGTCGGACAGCTTGGTCGGCTTATCCAACATAAAAATAGCATCGACATCCGATTGCACCTGTTTCATGTCGTTCCAGAGGATGTGCTTATGGCGGCTTGCCACTTCATCGGCGGTTTCTTCCGGGGTTCCGTCCAAGCGGCATCCCCCAACCAGCAACAACGCGCACACAACTAACAAGGATCGGACCCATGCGGCGACATTCATTTTTTTCATATTATCCTCAATGAATCAACAGCATCTTATGTCTTGAGCCATGCAGCGCGCATAATCTAACCCCTTGCACGGCGAATTTTAATTGTAAGGCATTTAATGTTCGCTGTCAATTCAAAAACTTGTTTGTTGGCCTCTAAAACTGCCTTTTTGTGACTTTCCTATATGATTAACGGTCAAATTCTCCAAATAAAGGACCGTATTTCGGGTAATGTAACGTTGAATTAACGGCCAAAAAATGGTTCACTGATGAATACTATGGCTATTGTTACATTACAGGATATTTGTGTTTCTTTCGGCTCGGATTCCGTCTTCCAGGATCTTTCGCTCCGTTTGCATCCGGGCGAAAAGGTGGGAATGGTCGGTCCCAACGGCTCGGGCAAGACAACGTTACTTCACTTGGTCCTGGGCCTGCTCAATCCGGATATTGGCCATATTGTAAGACAGAAGGGATTGCGGATCGGATATTTATCGCAGGAACCCACTTTTGATCCGAACAAATCCGTTATGGAGGTTATGCACGCAGGCGTTGAATCTATTCTGTCTCTTCAAAATAGAATTCATGAGGCTGCCAACGGACTTGAAAGGCTTACCGGAACGGAGTTGCAAAAGAAGATGCAGGAGTATGACCGCCTCTGCCGTGAGTTTGAGGTTGCCGGCGGATATGCTTATGAAGCCCGTATCAAAACCACACTGGCTGGTCTCGGATTCGGAGAAAATCTGCATCAGGAAAAAGTGCAATCTTTAAGCGGAGGGCAATTGTCTCGTCTCGGTCTGGCTCAGGTATTGATGTTGGAAACCGACCTTTTACTTCTTGATGAGCCAACCAATCACCTCGATCTGAATGGAACCGAATGGCTGGAACGTTACCTTCGTAACTACGACGGGGCTGCCGTCGTGGTAAGTCATGATCGATATCTTCTGGATCGAGTTGCCTGCAAAATCGTAGAAATTGCCTCGCAAAAGGCCACCGTCTGGAAAGGCAATTACAGTACTTATGTGACTTCCCGTCAGACCATTCGACTGCAACAGCAGCGCGAGCATGTGCGACGTGTTGAATTTGTCGAACGTACCCGTGATTTCATTGCCCGCAACAAGCAGCAGGAAGGCATGCGGAAAACAGCAAGAGGGCGGGCAACGCGGCTTGAGAAACTACTGAAGACGAATCCGGATTTCCTGGAGATCGCCATGGAAAAAAAGACGATTTCCTTCCGGTTTGACAATGCGCGAACACGAAGTGATCTTGTCCTTCGCTGTGAAAACCTGGGTAAGTCGTTTGGCAACCTGACTCTTTTTGACAGGCTTACGCTAGATCTTCTGGCTGGGGAAAGGCTGGGAATCACAGGTCCCAATGGGACTGGAAAGAGTACTTTTATTAAATTGGCATTAGGTCAGATAGAGCCGTCACAGGGCATGATTCGTATAGGGCCGACACTATCCGTTGGTTATCTGGACCAGCAGGGCGCCACCCTGAATGCATCGCGGACTGTTCTTGAAGAAGTTTCTTCGATACGAGGGGACTTGACGCAGGAACAGCTTCGGGCCCGGCTGGGTGCATTTAAGTTTACTGAAGAGGATGTTTTCAAAATCACTGGAGACTTAAGCGGAGGTCAGCAGAACCGTTTGATGTTATGCAAGCTTGTACTCGGCCGACCGGATATTCTCGTGCTTGACGAACCAACGAACCACCTTGACATTGACAGCCGCGAAGTTCTCGAACAGGCATTGGTGGAATATCAAGGCACAATTATCCTGGTAAGTCATGATCGTTTTTTCCTGGATCGTGTAGCAGACCGATTATTAGTGATTGGTATGGATTCACTAGGGCAGATTTGTCCGGGAAAAACAGAATTCATTATTGCAGAACGTCCTTATACAAGATACACAGAGCTTCTACTGGAAAGAAAAGGCACTTCGGAAAAGGCAAGCCGGCAGATAAGCAAGCCTCAATCTGTCAAAGTGGAACCACAAAGGTCCACTCCATCTGAACTGCGACATCTTAATAAATATAGTACGGAGCAATTGGAAGAAATGATTATCGATCTGGAAGAGCATATCGCCGAAATAAGGGAAGATTTCGGCCAAGAAAGGATCTATAAAAACCCGGAATTATTAGACGAACTCCAAAAGCGATTCGATCTGAAAAATAATGATCTCAAAATTCTTTATCAGGCATATGATCTACGCGAGAAATAACTTGTTGCCCCAAATATACATATCAGGGGCCTTGCATGATAAAATCGGCAGCTCAGGAACTGCAATTCTACAAAAATAATTGTGGAAAAACTGTGATGTTTCCTGTTTCATCCGTACGTTCTCTTTGGGGCATACTCCGTTATCGGTGCCGTCCTTTATATTTCTGACAATATGGACTCGCACAACACAATGAATCCAACGGGTTATCCACATTTCAATCTGCCTTGTCTTGTTGTATAAACCCTTTAATAACAGTTACTTCAGTCGTTGCTTTATAATTAGAATCCAACAAGTTCACAGGCTATATTTCAATTACTAAGAGAAATTCTCTTATATCTTATAGTGAATGATCTCTCCTTCTTACACGTTGATAAAAAATGCGTTTATCCCATTAAAAACACTTTCCAAACTATGTTTTTTAAGGTACATTATCAGCCTGAAATATTCTGGGAAAAAACGTGCAGCTAAAAGGATTGGAGCAAAGCGGACATGAAGGTCAAGTTTAATCGAGCCGCCTTTCAGGAGGCTTTGAATCTGGTTACTAGTATAATTCCGGCCAGAACGCCAAAGGAAATCCTTCGTTGTCTCCGGATTACGGCGGAAAGGGACGCGGTTCGGCTTTGCGCCACGGACCTGGAAGTGGGGATTAATTATCGTGTAACACAGGTAGACGTGGAAGCAGAAGGTGATTTTGTTGTTCCTGCTGATAAAATCGCTTCTATTATTCGTGAGAGTATCGACGAAGTGGTTGTAATGGAAGCTGCTGAAGCAACCGTGCATATCAAAGGTGCTGATAGCCATTTTACAATTTATGGGCATGATCCGGGTCAGTTTCCGCACGTTCCTGGCTTTGAAGGGGATGCCGATCTGGAGATCACATTGGGCAAGCTGCAGGAAAGCATTGAATACAGCCTCTTTTCAGCGGCCCGTGAGAGCACTCGCTACGCACTGAACGGGGTTTTGTGGGAAGTCAACGGAAAGAAGCTGATATTGGTAGCCACGGATGGGAGGCGATTGGCCAAAGTTGTAGCGTCTTTACAATCAGCAGGCGGTTCCCTGCCGGACGGTCGAGTGATTGTACCGGCCAAAACGATGGGATTGTTGGATCGGATCGGCGGGGATGAATCCGCTCTGGTTGCGATTCGTTTTGTGGATAATCAAATTGTCCTGGCCTGTGAACAGGTTGTAATCAGCTCCAATTTAGTGGAAGGGAATTTCCCAAAATATGAAGATATTATTCCTAAGGATTACGACAAAAAGTTGAGCCTAAAAACGGATGCGGCCCTGAGTGCTGTGAGGCGAGCCGCTTTACTGGCCAATGAAGATAGTAAAGGAATCCGAATTTCGCTTAATGAAGGAACAATGGTATTTTCCAGCCGGGCGCCTGAAACTGGGGATGCTCAGATTGATATGGCGATTGACTACAAAGGTGCGCCAATCGAGGTTGGATTTAATCCCCAGTTTCTCATCGACGTGCTTCGTGTGATTAAATCAGACATTTTCGAATTGCAATTGGGAGAGCCGGACAGACCGGGCATGATTAAAAGCGGAAAGGATTTTCTATATATTGTCATGCCGGTGAATCTTTGACAGGATTACATCCACTCCATGGAACGGGAGGGAAAAATGGCCAATCCTGACTCGAATGAACGGCGTCTCCGCAACGCAACATCTTGGCAGTTGAAGTCCTGCTCGATGGCTTCGCCAATAGGACTAACGGTGCGACAGTACCTGCAGGATCGTGGCGGGATGTTCAAAAAGAACAAAATCGTAATCGACACCTGGAATGAGATTGTACCGGCAGAGATGTGTTCACACTGTATGCTGGTGGGAATCGAGACAGGGATCCTTACTGTGGAAGTGGATCCCGGCCCGTATATGCATGAAATGCGATTGATGAGTAATGAGCTATTGCGCTATCTGCAAAGCCATTGCAGTCGATCCGGGGTACGAAAGATCGTTCTTCGAGCCCGATCACAACGAATAGAAGATAACCCGGAAGAACAGGTATGAGTGTGGATTCGTACGATGCCAGTAATATCAAGATTCTGGAAGGCCTCGAAGCCGTCCGGAAGCGACCCGACATGTACATCGGCAACCGCCAGGAAGGTGGTTTGCACCATCTGGTCTATGAAGTTCTCGATAATTCTATTGATGAAGCGCTGGCCGGTCGCTGCGATAAAATTACAGTCCATGTTCACATGGACGGCAGTTGTTCTGTAGAGGACAATGGTGTCGGAATCCCCACCGAGATGCATGAGGAGGCTGGCAAGAGCGCTTTGGAAGTAGTGCTGACCACGCTGCATGCAGGTGGAAAATTCGACAAGAAGGCCTATCGGGTTTCCGGGGGATTGCATGGTGTAGGCGTTAGTGTTGTCAATGCACTGAGTGAGTGGCTGGAGGCGGACGTCTACCGCAAGGGAGAACATTTCCACTTCGAATGTGTACGAGGCGTACCAAAGGGGCCGGTCAAAGTGATCGGAGAAACCAGCAAACGTGGAACACGAATCACATTCCTGGCGGACGAAGAGATTTTCGAGGATATCGAATTTAAGCATGATACCCTGGAAAAACGTATTCGCGAACTGGCCTATCTGAACGCAGGTGTTCATATCACATTTCAGGATGATCGTCTCAAGAAAAAGGAAATCTTTCATTACGAGCACGGCTTGAAAGAATTCATCGGGTATCTCAACGAAGGCAAAACAGCTTTATCCGAAGTACTTTTTTTCAGCACGGACGATCCGGAGTCCGGAATGGCGGCCGAGATCGCCATGCAGTATACTGATAGTTATCAGGAAAATGTTCTGGCATTTGCCAACAATATCCGCAACATCGATGGTGGCACGCACCTATCCGGGCTTCGGACGGCATTGACAAGAACAATGAATGCTTATGCCCGGAACGCCAACATGCTTAAAGGGGGAATGGCACCGACGGGCGATGACTTGCGAGAAGGATTGACGGCGATTGTTTCAGTTAAGGTCCCGGAACCCCATTTCGAGGCCCAGACTAAAGTCCGGTTGTCGAATCCGGAAGTCAGTGGATTTGTCGAAACGATGCTTAATGAGCAACTGGCGATTTACCTGGAAGAAAATCCGGCGGAAGCCAAACGGATTCTGAATAAAGCGATTCAAGCTGCCGCGGCCCGCGAAGCGGCGCGAAAAGCCCGTGAGCTGACGCGGCGCAAAGGCGCTCTCAGCGGTTCCGATCTGCCCGGCAAGCTGTGGGATTGTTCCAGCAAGGACACGCAGACAACGGAGATCTTTATCGTGGAGGGCGATTCGGCCGGCGGTTCGGCCAAGGCGGGACGCGACAGGAAGCAGCAGGCGATTCTTCCTCTGAGAGGAAAGATCCTGAATGTGGAAAAGGCCCGACTGGAGAAGATGCTCGGACACGAGGAAATCCGCACTATTATCAGCGCTTTGGGCACGGGCATTGGGGGAGATGAATTTCGGGCGGAGAAATGTCGATACGGCAAAATCGTGCTGATGACCGATGCGGATATCGACGGGGCGCATATTCGCACATTACTATTGACATTTTTCTTCCGCCAAATGCCGCAGCTATTTGAACTGGGAAAAATATACATCGCCCAACCCCCTCTTTATGAGGTCCGACGGAAGGGACATAAGCGTTCTGAATATGTCCTGAATGAGCGGGAAATGCGTAAGCGGATGGAAAGCCATGGCCTGGAGGATACGTGTGTTCTTATCCATGAGGAAGATCATCCTCCTGTTGAGATCAAAGGCGAATCGTTGGAATCGCTTGTCAAAATGCTCAATGATCTGGAGCGCAGTGTCAATGTGCTGGAGCGTCGAGGAATTGCATTTCGTCCCTTTGTCGAGAACCTGTATGACGGGAAAAGGTTGCCGACATACCACGTTCGGTTCCAGGGGGAGAGCGAGTTTTTCTACGACAAAGAAGCGTATGAGAAATGCTTGCTGGAGTTTGAGCAACAGGATAAAAGTGGAGTCGGTCCGGCCGAGGAGGGAGAAGTCTTGGCAGAAGAAATGCACGAAGTGGAACGAATCAATGAGATCAATGCTCGCCTTCAGAGCGAGTATGGACTCGAATTGCGGGATTATCTATTGCGGACCGCTCGAGCGGATTCCGGCGAGGTGTTACCAACCAAGTTTGAGGTAACCTGCGGGGGGCATTCTCAGTCTGTTGCTGCGTTGGGAAGTATCTGTCAGGCGATTCGTCAAATTGGGGCGAGAGAAATCGATATCAAGCGTTTCAAAGGCCTGGGCGAGATGAATGCCGACCAATTATGGGAAACGACGATGGATCCAAGCCAACGCACTCTACTTCAGGTAAAGCTGGAAGATGCAGGCGAGGCAGACCGGCTGTTTAGTATCCTGATGGGCGATGACGTGGAAAAACGCCGAAATTTTATCCGGGACCATGCACTGGAAGTACAAAACCTGGACATATAAACTCTGCCTTAATAGGACATAAGGGCCGACAAATGCTCGAGGTGGGATTGTCTTTTTGTCGGAAGAAGAGCGTTTTTTTGCTTGAAACCTGTAGCATTCGTTGGCAAAATGCCCCGTGGGAATGTTGCCCAACAAAGCCGATAGGAGATCGGAGTCTCGGAAGGGAGGCTGAAATGACAAGGAAGCTGAAAATCACGATGATCATGGCATTGGCCATCTGGCTGGCAGGATGCGACAATCCACAAGCAATCCCGCCGGAAAGCCCTGCTTCTCCGCCCCTGAAAAACGCCGCGTACAGGATCATGCTGGAAGAGCAAATTGCAAACCGGTATGAAAGCCCCCAGGCCCACTATGAGTTGGGTAAGATTTTTCACTCCGAGGGACAGTGGAACAAGGCCCAGTTCCATTTTGAAGTTGCCATCCGATTTGCTCCCAATCACTGGCCGGCCAAAGCGGCCCTGGTCCGCAGCATTAAAGATGCAGGAAATGGGCCTCGCGCACAGATTATCGCTGACCGTTTTATGAAAGAGGCAACAGATATCCGGGACCTTATGTTTCTGGGTAAAGCCTTCCAGACCGAAATGCTGGACGAGTATGCATTACAGTGTTTCGAGCATGGCTTGCGGATTGCTCCGAATTCGGCGCAGGTGCACAGAGAGTTGGGATTCTATTATCTCCAGAAGGGTGATCAGATTCGAGCGGAAGAATTTTTACGACGAAGCTTTTCTCTCAACCGGTATCAGCCGGATGTCGCCCGTGAATTGGGAAAAATGGGTGTGATTATTCAGGCTCCCCGACCTAAAAAGGAATCTGGCTCAACGCCTCCGTCTTCAGCGCCCAGTCAGCCACTCCCGACACCGACTTCTTCGGCGGCCTCGTCTGGTAATAGTATGGGTCGGATTCCATAATTTCGGTGATTTCAGACAGACCTATTTTTTAGATAACTCTCAAGTTCCCTTCGGAGGAGTGATCTGCATGGATTGCAGAATATCATCTGCCTGCTCATATTGTCTTTCATCCGTTGCAGTAACTATAATCACTTGATACTGTCGCCGGCCAGACAGGATCAGCAGGGCATGAATCGTGGCCTCTTCAATGTAAATCTGGAGGCGTCTTGCCGGCAGATTGTTGAGTAAAAAACGTGTCTCAAACTGCAGTATTCCTTTGTTACTCTTTATTATTTCATCCCGTATAGAATCCAGAATGACATCGCCAGGTGTCTCTTTAGAATATTCCAAAGGATAATCGCCGTATTCTATCGTACAAAAAAAATCCTCGGTTCGCTGCTGAATGACAAAAAAACGGATCGGCCCGTCCGGAGCGATGGCCAATCGACATAACTCAACGGGAGGTTCCGGGAAAAGAATACTGTAACCTCCATCTGTACAGGTATATACAGCCAGACGAATCTGGCGTTTGTGTTGAAACTTCACACCCAGGAAGACAATCAGAACAACAACCCCTACAATAATCATCTGGGCGGCCAGCATTTTGCGGGTTGTTATCCTGTCTTGTCCGTTTGGAAACAGCCAGCCCGTCATCCACTTCCTTTCCTGCAAGGTCTCGAGTTCTGAATCGCAACCAGACGTAATATTTTTTGTAATAAAACAGAAAAAAAATCTAAATTCTACTTATTCTCTTGCTTTTTCGACTTATCGCCATGTTGGGGATCTTCCCGGTCTGGATTGTACTCCCCAATGGTCCGAAGAAGGAATTGTTCATACTTACGGTATCGGCCGATTTTTTTGATATCGCCGCCCAGTCCATGACCGCCGGTTGGATCCAGGAACAGATCGACAAGGGTTTCCTTGCCCGCCTTCAATAGCTCGCGGTAGACCTTAACCGTATCCTGGTACAGAACGTTATCGTCTTCCATCCCGTGCACCAGAAGCAGATACCCTTTGAGGTTCTTGGCCAACGGTACAAGGGAGAATTCCTTCAGCGTGGCCTTGCCCGGCTCACTTTCTCCAATGGCATGCCGTGTGTACCAGGAATTATAATTTTCCCATTCGGTTGGACCGGCCCCGGCAATACCGGCGGCAAATACATTCGGCTCGGTGTACATGCACATCTGTGTTTGAAAGCCGCCAAAGCTCCAGCCATGGATTGCCACACGCTTCGGATCGACACCCCATTTCTTCACGAGGTAATCCACACCGTCCACAAGGTCCTCGACCTGAGGCTCGCCTACCTGGCCGAAATTAGCTTTTTCGAATACACCCGCATAGCCACTATTGCCTCGTGGATCAATCGCAACTGCGATATAGCCGTGCTTTTGGGCCATATAATAGGGGAAAGCGTAGACATATTCGCTATAGGAGGCCTGAACAACCTGTTTGCGTGTTCCGAGAGGTCCCCCGTAGAAATAGATCAGACATGGCCGCTTGTCGCCTTTTTTCCAGCCCTCCGGCTTAAAACCCATACCGTAAATTGTATGACCGTGTCGATTTTTGTAATCAAAGAATGTCGGTTTGGGCTCAGCGAACTCTTTGGCTTTTTGCGGGTGGGAATCGGTAAGTACCTTGTGTTCTTTTTTCTCCGTGTCAAGGTAAATCAGCTCTTTGAGAAAATCATAACTGGCTAGATTGCATAGGACCCTGGTTCCGTCCGGACTGACGGCCGGATCACTATGTACACCCATATCTTGTGTCAGGCGAACCATCTTACCCGATTTTGTGGAGACCTTGTAAATGTCGGTGCGAGAGGGGTGTTCTTTGGTAGCGCTGACGAAAATCCACTTACGGTCCTTGCTGATCTCGATGGGATAAACCTCAAAAGATCCCTGGGTTAGGGGCCGGGTACTCTCGTAAAGCGGATTGAGAACGTGCATGTGACGAAAGCCGGTCTGTTCGCTCATGTATACAATGTGATGGTTGTCTGCCAGATAGAACATCTCCATCATTCTAGGGGTGTTGGGCCCGCCGTAATGCAGGAAGCGGAAGACTTCTTTGGCTTTCAGATCGGGTTCTTTTTCGTCATCCGATTCGGCATCTTTTTCCTTGTCAGTGCCCTCTTCATTTTCTTTTTGGTCTTTTTTGTTGTTTTCCTTATCTGTTTGTTCTTCCAGTCGTGCCTCGAAGATCTTAATCAGAGCCGAATCCTGTTCATAAACGAGAAATGCCAGGTGTTGTGAGTCGGGAGACCAGGTCAAAGCCCGTACTTCGTCGCTGGGTAACGTTTTTTTGCCAACGAATACCTCGCTCAGCTTGTCATTCTCATCAAGCTTATCGCTGAGTTGGTAGACATAGACACGTATTTCGTATTCTCCCAATTCATCGTCGGATACTTGACGTGTCACTTCCCGGGCCTTCATAAGACGATCACGGTAACTGGCGATCTCGACCTTGCTGCTCTGTGGGGCTTTGGTCTGTTTACTGGTCAGAAACGCGATCTTTCGTCCATCGGGACTGAGTTCATAGTCTGCCAGGCTGTCGCCCTTAGGAAATGTAGGGTCGAGCTGCCGTTTGGTATCCTCTCCAAATACAATCCGCATCAAGGCGCTGCCTCTGCGAAACAGGTACCCTTTAGCGTTGGGAAGCCACTTCACGGAAGATTCATTGTCGTGTGTATGTGTCAATCGGGTAATTGACTTGTCTTCGAGTTTGTACCGATAGATATCCCCCTCCGAGATATACAACAACTCGTGTGACACAGGAGACCAGACAAAAGTACTGATCCCACCATAGCGAGGAGCCTTTTCGTCGTCGGCGTCTTTGTCGCTAACCCAATCACCCCGCTCCATGAACTCGCGTTCCTGATCGTCCTGCTCTTCCTCTTTGTTTGTCTCTTTCTGTGATTCATTTTTTTTCTCCCCTTCGTTTTGATCTTCATCTTCGTCAGGAGAGAAGGAGTCTACAGATTCTTCTTTCTTGTCGACTTCCGTGTCTTTGTCATTCTGCTCTTTTTGGTTTTCCTTTTTTTCTTGTTCGGTTTCCTTACCCTTTTCTTTTTTCTTCTCCGATAATTTGTTTTTCGCCTTCTTCTTTCGGTCCTCAATGACCTTCCGTGTAGAGTCCTGGAATTCGGCCATCACAGAGGCCATTGTGATGCGTATGCTTTCCTTCGTCTGCGTGTTGAAGAGATACAAGTCGTTTCCGTGCCGTCGTTCCTTATACGGCCTGTATAAGTACGCCGCATAGGTGCCGTCATGATTGAATTTCATTCTGCTCGCGGATGGGCCAAAAGGGCTCTTGTCCGGGATCAGATCTTCCAGCTTGAGTTCCTTTTGTTGGCTTTCGGATTTCTTATCCGCCTCTTTTTGGTTGTTTTCGTCGGCATAAAGAGGCCCCACGGAGACACAAATCAGCCCGACGATTCCGATAATCAATTTATACATATCACCTCTCCGATCATTTTAAAATTAGCCGTCCTATGGCATGAAATCTCTCTTTTTTCGTAAGCAAAACGCCTTTCTCTCTAAAATAGCAAAATCAGCCTTTAATTACAACCCGCCAGAAGTGAGTAAACTGATGAAATAAAGGACTCATTGGGGATGAGAACCATTTTTTGCCCAATCCGCAAAATACAGAATCACGCCAAAGAGGTTTGCAGACTCTTTATACAATAGTATAATAGGGTGGTTTTTTGTATTATTGGGCTGGAAGGATTTGCTCATGCATGTTCGAGGGATACAGTGTTGTTTTATAGTTTTAATTTGGGCTATTTGGGCAGGAACAGGCATCCAGGCTCAGGAGGCCGAGACGACGGCACCTGCACAGAGCCAAACCCTTCACCTGCGCCCCGATGGTTCTTGGCAGCCACTGGGGCAAACAGCGTATGGACGGTTTCTGGAACGTGTGGCAGCCTTTAAAAGGCTGATCAATGCCGGCGAAGTGGACGCAGCTCTGAAGGCTCTGGAGCTACTCAAAGCAGATTTTCCGGGGATCGCTGGGGAGGATCTAGATGCTTATTTAGAAGCAGAGGTGTTGTTTGGCCAGAATAAATGGGTCGAGGCGATCCGTCACTATGATGATTTTATGGACAAATGGCCCGATAGCTGGCTGTATGAATCGGCAATGGAACGGGAATTTTCAATTGGTACAGCCTATCTTAACGGTCAGAAAAGGCAGGTTTTAAGGGTGCTCAATCTCTCGGCATATGAGGAAGGTGATAAGATCATGCGCCGGGTTGCCGACCGAGCCGGTGATGCACCCATCGCCAAACGAGCCTTGATTACTCTGGCTCAGAGCTTCGAAAAACGCAACGAATACCTGGATGCCTATGAAACATGGGCGGAAATCTCCAATCGCTGGCCGACCGGCGAAATGGGGCAAACCGCTCTTCTGAAGATGGCACAAAGCCTCCATTCGGCCTACCGTGGTCCTTTCTATGACCATGCCAGTCTGATCAGCGCCCGCAGCTATTACCAGAATTACCAGTTACGTTACCCGGAGGATTCTGAGCAACGAGAAATCCAGCAAAAGCTTGACCTGATTCGGGAGCAGTTGGCGTATAAACAGTACACGACGGGTGAATATTATGAGAAGGTCGGAAACCTGGAAGCTGCAAGCTATTATTATCGGACGGTGGTGGATAAATGGCCGGATACGAACGCTGCCCGGATGGCCGGCGTGAAAGTACAACCGGCCGGGTCGATAGTGCGGCAGACGCTGGAACGGAAAACAAAAACCTCACGTAAGTTTTTTGAGGTCACCGAGGGATTTTTGGATAGTTGGTTTGGACTCGCAGATCTGCTCGAGGCCGGGAAAAAAGAATCGACGGAACGTTAAAATCGATGGAAAAGCAGCCGATCTTGGTATCGAGGCAACGTAAAATGAAACGTATCAATAGATCGATAATGAATTTAACCTTATGGTTAGCCCCGGCGACAATAGTGATGGTTCTGTTGACGGGATGCGATATTGGCGGACTGGATTCCTATAGTAACCAATGGTTATATCCAGATTCTGTTTCCACAGTGTATGTGGAAATGTTTGACAGCCAGAGCTATCGCCGCGGCCATGAGTATGATCTGACAGATGCCGTCTGCAAACGAATTGAAGCGCAAACCCCGTATAAGATCATTTCCGATCGGGATCTAGCCGATTCGGTGTTGAGTGGACAGCTATCCATCTACGCCGGCGTTCTGGCCTGGGAACGATATGAAGGAGTCCCCCTGGAGTTGGAAACAACGGCGGTTGTTTCGGTAAGCTGGAAAAATCTGAGAACCGGGGACCTGATGATTAACAATGAACAAGTAATGGCTTCAGCCAGTTATTCAACGCAATTGAATCAGAGTTTCGACTATGCCGCTGATGTCGCCGTGAATCGAGCGGCGGCTCGCGTGGTAGAACTTATGGAAGTGGCATGGTAAGCCGGGGGTGTTTTTCTGTTACGTCATGATAAATCCAGAAACGATTCAGTATTATCAAATCGACATAAACAAGTTCAACTGAAATAGAGGTCCATGAGCACAAATCCGCAACAGGAACAAAAACCCAAAGGGCTTGGACGAAGCCCTTTGCAACGGTATAACCGCAGTCCTTTGGGCTGGCTGATTCTCGGTATCCTTTTGATTGTTATCTTTTCCTATTGGGCCCAGACGGGCAACGTGGAAAAGATCAGTTATACGGAATTTAAAGATGCGATCGAAAAGGGACAGGTCGAAAGCGTTGAGTTTCAGGCCCCCAAACGCAAGATTGTGGGGAAGTATTCCAAAGAAGCCCTCAACAATCGTCCTGCAGATGCTCCGGAAGTTTTCCAGTTAAATTATGATCCTGACACATTACCCAAGGATTTCGTTACATGGCTTGGCGAAAAAAAAGTGGAAGTGGATTACTCGGCACCGGATAACTGGACGCCGTTTCTATGGCAGCTGATCCCTTTGTTGCTGATCGTTGGATTCATCTATTTTATCGTCATCCGGAATATGCGAGCCGGGGGCGGGGGTATGTTGATGAACTTCGGCCGCAGCAAGCATAAACTCCGCGGCAAGGAAACAAAAATTACATTTGAGAACGTAGCGGGTATTGAAGAGGCCAAGGAAGAAGTTGCCGAAACCATCGAGTTTCTGAAAAATCCAAAAAAGTTTAAAAAGATCGGAGGGCGAATTCCGCGTGGTGTTTTGCTCGTTGGACCTCCTGGATGTGGTAAAACTCTTCTGGCTAAAGCTATTGCCGGGGAAGCGGAAGTTCCGTTCTTCAGTATTGCCGGTAGTGATTTTGTTGAAATGTTTGTAGGTGTGGGCGCCAGCCGGGTTCGCGACCTGTTTAAACAGGCCAAGGAAAATGCCCCCTGCATCATTTTCCTCGATGAAATCGATGCAATCGGCAAAAAACGCGGGCCCGGATTTGTCAGCGGTGGTCACGACGAGCGAGAGCAGACCCTTAACGCTATTCTTGTAGAGATGGACGGTTTTGATACGGATGATCAGGTGATTGTGATTGCCGCGACCAACCGTGCCGATATCCTGGATCACGCCCTGACCCGCCCGGGACGGTTTGACCGGCAGGTGGTTGTGCCGCTGCCCGATCTGAAAGGGCGCGTCAAAATTCTGGAAGTGCACTCTCGCAAGATCAAGATTGGTCCAAATGTGGACTTTGAACGTCTGGCTCGAGGCACGCCCATGTTCAGCGGGGCTGAGTTGGAAGCGCTGATCAACGAAGCCGCCATCAGCGCCAGCATGGCCGATAAAGACTTCGTGGAAATGTCGGACATGGAAGAAGCCCGCGACAAAGTCCGATGGGGCCGCGCCAAACGAAGCCGCATGATCGATGAGAATGACAAGAAACTCACCGCCTATCATGAAGCAGGCCATGCCCTGGTTCAGGCACTGCTTAAAGACGCTGATCCGCTTCATAAAGTCAGCATTATCCCTCGAGGTCCCATGGGGGGCGCTACATTTGCCCTCCCGGAGAAAGATCGGACCTATTACACCAAACGGTACTGTATGGCTTTATTGCAGGTCTGTTTTGCCGGTCGGATCGCTGAAGAGCTGTTTTGCGACGATATCAGCAGCGGCGCCCAATCCGACATCCAGCAGGCCACGAGACTGGCCCGTGAGATGGTCATGACTTGGGGTATGGGCGAAGAAATGGGACCGATCAATTATTCCGGTGATCCGGCGAAAGAATATTATTTTGGTCCGGGTACGGAATATTCTCAGCGGACGGCCGAATTAATCGATCAGGAAGTAAAGCGTCTGATCGAGCAGGGATATGGAATGGCTCGACAAATCATTTCCGAGAATAAGGCACAACTCGATGAGTTGGCCAAGGCGTTGATCAAATATGAGACTCTTGATGCTGAAGATGTTAAAACAATTCTGAATGGAGGCGCCCTCGACAAACCAACCGTAGGAGAGCTCCTGGCCCTGGAACAGCAAAAAAGCAAACAGAACACGGACGAAATGCCCAAGCAAACGAATGATTCCAAACAGTTAGGTAATGGCGCAACTGAACCAGCTCGGCCGAATCCTCCGGAAACTGCCGAACCGACCGACCAGACGTAAGCCAGATTCGTTGATAATAAAGTTATTCCAAAAAGCCCGATAAAAGATATATCGGGCTTTTTTATTCCCTGTCATATGGGAAAAACCTGCAGATTTGGCAGAGTCTGTGTAAGAAAATGAATCTCTGTGCGTCTACGATAAGTAAAGCGTTTATAAACAGTTAGGGTTGTTTTGTAAAGTCTGGCACGCGTTTTGTTAAATAAGATTTATGGCACAATGGACATTGAACAACGTAAGTAGTAGAAGTAGAAGAGAGATGTGAAAGGAGGTGTTTTTTATGGTTTTGTCAAAATGGCTTCCCATTCACAAAAAGCAAGAACAATTGTTACGACGGCAAGACAATCCAATGAATTGGATGGAACGGATACACAGGGAGCTGTTTAGCGATTTCTTCGGTGGTTCTTGGCTGGAACCATTCGAACCAATGTCCAAAGTGTTTACGCCCAATGTGGATGTAACTGAAGACAGAAAATATGTCTATGTCAATACAGAACTTCCCGGCATGGTCGAAAAAGACATCGAATTGATTCTCCGGCAAGACCATTTAATCCTCAGGGGAGAAAAAAAAGAAGATTACGCCCATGAAGAAAGAGATTTCTACCAACGTGAAAGTCATTATGGGGCGTTTAAACGAATGATCAAACTGCCGGCCGAGGTTAATTCGGACAGGATTGACGCCCGTTACAAGAAAGGCATGCTTAAAGTTAAGATTCCAAAGCTTCATCCCGAAAAAAAACAGGTAAAAACTATAACAATCCAGGGTGAGTAAAGTATGGGGCCCACTTCAACAAGTCCGGTACGGTACCGGGCTTGTTATTGTGGATCCGCAGACAAGACAGAAAGGACAGACGCATGAAAAGAAAAAAAACAATAGGTATTTGGATAATCGTCGTTGCACTGGCGATGAGCATTGCGGCAAGCCCACTTTGTGCGGAAGATGGATTACAGACACTCCGCCAGACTTCCAAAGCCTTTACAGCCGTAGCCAAGAAAGTTATCCCTGCCGTGGTATCGGTGTATGTTGAACGTACGGTGGAGGTTCGCAATCCATATGGATATGGGTCTCCTTTTGAAGATGAATTTTTTCAACGTTTTTTCGGCCCTCGTTTTCAAAGACCTTCTGAAAAACAGATTCAGCGGGGGCAGGGATCCGGTTTTATTATCAGTTCAGACGGTTATATTTTGACGAACAATCACGTTGCCGGTCAGTCTGATAAAATCATGGTAACCCTCAATGACGGTCGGGAATTCGAGGCCAAGCTCATCGGGGCTGATCCTAAGAGTGATATTGCTCTCATTAAAGTGGATGGGGACAACCTTCCCGTGATCGAATTGGGCGATTCGGATAGTCTGGAGATCGGCGAATGGGTCATTGCAGTCGGTAATCCGTTCCGTTTGGCCCAGACTGTAACAGTCGGTGTCGTCAGCGCCAAGGGCCGGGCTGTTGGAATTCTGGAAGATGCCGAAGGGTATGAGGATTTCATCCAGACCGATGCGGCTATCAATCCGGGCAATAGCGGGGGGCCGCTGCTCAATCTCGACGGTAAGGCCATCGGTATGAATACGGCGATTTACAGCCAAAGTGGTGGTTATATGGGCATTGGTTTTGCCATCCCGATCAATATGGCCAAATTCATCAAAGACCAGCTGGTCAATTCCGGCAAGGTCGAACGAGGCTATATGGGTGTAGGGCCCAATCGATTTGGCCTGACACCAGAACTGGCCGAGGAATTCGGATTGAAGAACAATCACGGCGCATTAATCGCTTCTGTCATACCGGATTCTCCGGCGGATAAAGCTGGTTTGCAGCCGGATGATATAGTGCTTGAATATGATGGTAAAGAAGTACGCGACTGGAACTCATTCCGTAACGCCGTTGGCATGACCGCGCCTGGTTCTACAGTGAATCTTGTGATTTGGCGGGAAGGGAAGAAAATCACGGTTAAGGCGAAGATAGGCTCCTTTGAAGATGTACCTGAAGTTGCAGTGGTCGAAACCAAACTTGGGATTCAGGTCCAGGAGCTTGATGAAAAGCTGGCCCGGGAATTCGATTACAAGGCTGGATCAGGAGTTATTGTGGCCGAGGTGGAGCCGGATTCCAGCGCCTATGAGGTTGGGATTCGCCCGGGCATGTTGATTTTGAGTGTAAATCGCAAACCAGTCGGCACCGTCAAGGAATTTAATGACGCAATCTCCAAAGCGACTGACAAAGTTCTGTTGAGAATACAGACCGAATATTACACGCAGTATGTATTGCTGCCGTTGAAATAGACGTATTTACGGGCCGCATAAGAACACGTCCCGGTTAAGAACTATTCACCCGCCGGGACGTTTTTTATGCGCTTTACGCTTACACATCACAGACTTTCACTGTCTGTGTTACGTCTGGATAATATAGATTTTTTAATTGTCATCCGGTTCATGACAAAAATCACCTTAGGCAGCACCCCTGAAACGTATTTCGGCGGCATCGCCATGATCGGGCGATAAGCTCGGATAAGCCTCATAAAAGGCATAGACTTTTTATCTGGTACGAATTTGATATAATGAATTGCGTAGGTTGTGACATCGTATAGGAGCAATGAATATGCTAAGCAGGCGGAATTTCCTGGGCTTCACCGGATTCACAGTCACCACAACATTACTCGGAACGGGCCTTTTAAAAGGGGCGCAGTTGGCCGATAAGAAAAGGCCAAACTTTCTCATTGTCATGGCCGACGATTGCACTTACAACGACTTGCCTGTGTATGGCGGCCAGAACGCCATCACCCCCAATCTTGACAAGCTTGCTTCTCAGGGCCTGGTTTTTAACCGGGCCTACCTTGGTTCGGCCATGTGTCAACCGTGTCGTGCTGAACTTTATTCCGGTCTTTACCCCATGTCCAACGGCTGTACCTGGAACCACTCGGCAAGCCGTCCCGATATCACTACCATGCCCCATCATTTGGGCGACCTCGGTTATCGCGTTGGTCTTACAGGCAAAGTCCATGTCCTGCCTGATAATACATTTCCGTTCGAAAAGATCCCCGGCTTTGATCCAAACTGCGTCCGTGATCCTACACGACCGCATGATGTGACCGGTATCCGTCGTTTCATGGACCGATCCACAGACCAGTCCTTCTGCCTTGTGGTAGCGCTCGTCGAACCGCACGTTCCTTGGGTTATGGGTGATCCTGCAAAATACCCACCGGAGAAAATCAAGCTGCCTCCCAATATTGCAGACACGCCGACCACCCGGCAGGCCTATGCACGGTATCTTGCCGAAATTACCTATATGGACACACAGGTTGGAGAGATTCTGGCGGTTCTCGAGAGCACGGGTAAAGCCAACGATACTCTCGTCCTGTTCACTTCCGAGCAAGGCGCCCAATTTCCCGGCTGCAAATGGACCAATTGGGATACTGGCCTCCATACGGCTCTGATAGCGCGCTGGCCCGGCCGGATACCCCCCGGCAAACAAACCGATGCTATGGTTCAATATGCGGATGTTCTGCCCACTCTTGTTGACGCTGCAGGCGGAAAGCCGACGACACACCATTATGACGGGACAAGTTTTCTTCCCGTCCTTCTGAATTCAGAATCGGTACATCGTAAATATGTATACGGGACTCACAACAACATTCCTGAAGGCCCCGCCTATCCTGTTCGCACTGTCAGCGACGGACGATTTCGATACATTCGAAATCTGACCCCCGATGAAATCTACATTGAAAAACATCTCATGGGCTGGTCCGGTGACGGCAAGCTCAACAATCCCTACTGGGCCACATGGATCCGAGATGCCTGGAACGATTCCCATACCTACAACCTTGTCAAGCGGTATATGCATCGTCCTGCGGAGGAACTATATGATACGGCGAAGGATCCTTATGAGATGATAAACCTCGTGGATGATCCATCCTTTTCAAAGATCAAGGCATCTTTGCGTTCTGAACTGGATCGGTGGATGGCCCTTCAAGGTGATCCCGGAGCCCCACAGGACACACAGGAAGCCATTCAGGCCGCTCGTCTGGGAAAACACCTCTACGGTCCTCATATCAAACACTGATATAGAGAACTGTATTTTCAATTCTGCCAGAATTTACGTGGTAAAATTATCGGTGTGTTCGAGTGTCTTTTTGACGAAGTCGAGGAATTGGGCGGCATCGGCTCCGTTAGCGACCTTGTGATCGACCGACAAATTGAGGTTCATCACTTTTCGTACCATGATGTTTCCATCCATCGGCAGACAGACATCGTTGATCCTGCCGACACCCAGTATGCTGGTCTGTCCCGGCACAACAATCGGAATGAAGGAGTCGATCCCAAAACCGCCGAGATTGGAGACGGTGATGCATCCGCCCGTCAGGTCGTCCAGAGAAAGCTTGTCGGCACGAGTCCGGTCGATCAATCCCTTACAATATACGGCGATTTCACGGAGCGTTTTTGTACCCACATCTTTCACAATCGGCGCCACCAGACCCTGTTCGGTGGAAATGGCCAGACCAATATCAATGGTATCTGCCAGTTGAATGTAATCACCGTCAAGATGGCCGGTCATAATCGGATAGTGTTGTAGACCCATCGCAACGGCTTTAATAATGAAGTCGTTGAAGGAAATCTTGACATCGCCGCTTTTATTCAGTTTGGTCCGAATCTTAACCAGTTCGGTCATATCTACCTGGATATTCAGATAGAAACAGGGAATCGTCTGCTTACTCAGCAGCATTTTTTCAGCAACGATTCGCTGTAATCGATTAATCGCAATTCGCTGTCCGGGGCCATATTTTGCCGGCGCTGCTGCAGTGGATGCGGTTCCTGTTTGTGCAGCCTTGCGGACATCGGCTTCGGTGATCCGCACAGCGCTGGGGGAGGGGCTGATACGTGTCAGGTCCACACCAAGCTGGGCAGCGACCATCTTGGCACGCGGTGAGGCAAATACGCGCCCGCCTGTGGGGATAGGTCTTTCCGCAGGAGCTTCCACGGATTGCGCTGTGGTTGGTGCAGAAGCTTCTGTCGGCTTGATAACGGGTGCCGCCCCGCCGGATTTGATGGATTCGATACAGGCTTGCGAGATTTCAACATCCTTGGCGGCAAGGATCAGAATCGGAGTATTAATCGGGAGTGTTTGTCCGACTTCGACAAGGATGACTTTTACAAATCCAGCTGCCGGGGATTCCATCTCCAGGGTTGCCTTGTCCGTCTCGATCTCGAATAGAACATCACCCTTCTTAACTTCGTCCCCAATCTTAATCAGCGTCGTTACAATGGTGCCTTCTTCCATCGTCTGTCCTAGCTGGGGAAGACTGATAACACGACTTCCTTCTGGTAATTCTGCTGTGCCGGTCGCAGGACTCGGGGAGGATTGTTGCGCTGGTGTAGAAGGAGCAGGAGTGGAAGACGAGGGTACAGGCGGTGTCTCCACTGCAGGTGTTGAGGCAGCGGAAGTCTGCAACCCGGACAAGGAGTCGATATAAGTCTGCGAGATTTCCTCATTCTGCTCGCCAAGGATTAGCACCGGCGTTCCTACCGCCACCGTCTGGCCGACATCGATTAGAATCTTACGTACGTAGCCTTCTGCCGGGGATTCCATCTCGAGAGTCGCCTTATCCGTTTCGATCTCAAACAGGACATCGCCCTTACTGACCTTATCGCCAACCTTGACCAGCGAGGTAACGATGGTGCCTTCCTCCATCGTCTGTCCAAGCTGCGGTAATCGTACTTCCTTCGGCATCTGAAATCACTCCAGTATGAATATGAGTTTCCTCGCCTGTTTTTTTACATCATTGCCTTAACAGCCGCAACGATTTTGTCGGGTGTCGGGATGCTGGCGTTCTCCAACGGTTCGCTCATCGGTGGAGGCACGTCGGCAGCCGCCAGATTTACGGGTGGTGCGTCGAGATAATCGAATCCTGTGTGCCCGTCGTCGAATTTATATTCGATCAGGCGACGCACAATTTCTGGCCCTGTACCACACATGCAGAAACTTTCGGCTACGGTCATCAACCGTCCGGTTTTCTTTACTGAAGCGGCTACCGTATTGATATCCATTGGTTTGATCGTTCGCAGATCGATAATTTCGGCGTCGATGCCGTGTTTCTCAGCCAGTTCTTTTGCGGCGGCCAGGCAGAACATTGTCTGTCGACTGTAGGTGACAATGGTTACGTCTTTTCCGGGGCGTTTAATGTCCGCTACTCCCAGTGGGATGATATATTCTTCGGTCGGAACCGCACCCATCTGGCCGTAGGTGGCCTTATGCTCAATGAATACCACGGGGTTGTCGCTGCGAATTGCAGCCTTTAACAAGCCCTTGGCATCATACGGTGTAGAGGGCATAACGACATACAGTCCGGGTACATTAACCAGCCAGGGTTCCAGAGACTTGCTGTGATGAGCGGCAATACAACGACCCACTCCTCCTTCCGTCCGAACAACCATGGGAACTTTGGCATGGCCCCCGAACATATAACGGTTGAAAGCCCCGTTATGCATGAGCTGATCCATTGAGATCGTAATAAAATCCACATACATCAATTCGGCAATGGGGCGCAGACCGCGCAAGGCCGCACCCACGGCAGCCCCGACAATCGCGGCTTCGGAAATGGCCGTATCGATGACACGCTTGGTGCCGAATTCCTGCAGCAGACCTTTGGTAGCGCCATAGGCTCCACCGTAAATGCCGACGTCTTCGCCTTCGAGAATGACGTTCTTGTCGCGACGCATTTCTTCAGCCTGGGCTTCGATCAAGGCTTCCTTCATTAATAGGACATTCATGCCGAATTCGGAACGAATCTTCTCTTTGGCTTTTTCCGTAATCTCTTTTTTGGTCTGGCCTGTCAACGTTTTCACCGCCGTTTCAAAAGCCTCGGTGGCTTTCATGGCCTGAGACGATGCATTTTTCTCATTGGTAACCAGGGTATCAGGATATGATTCGGCGACATAAACGTCCTTAGTCACGTCAGCCGGATCGGGCCAGGCACTGTCGAGTCCAAATTGAGTGGCGGATTCAATCGTAGCTTCCGCCTTGTCGCGAACGGCGTCCAGCTCCTGCTGAGTACAGAGTTGTTCTTCCAGCAATTTCTTGCTCAGAACAGTAATCGGATCCCTTTCTTTCCAGGCCTTCTCCTCTTCTTTGGTGCGATATACACGGGGATCGCTTCGGCTGTGACCGTACCAGCGGTAGGTCTTGGCCTCAATCATACACATCTGTCGATTCTTACGGGCGTAGTCCGCCGCTTCCCGTACCGTAAGAAAAACAGCTACTACATCCTGGCCGTCAATAATTCTTGCAGGCACTCCATAGGCAGCGGAACGCTGGGCGATGTGTTCAATATTGGCTGCACACCCGGCCCCTTCGACCGGGCTGCCGAAGAAGGGGACGCTCATCCCGTATAGATTATTTTCAATAATTGCGACCAATGGCACTTTAAGAACGGAGGCCATATTCATGGATTCATGAAAGGCCCCGGTGTTTGTTGAGCCGTCTCCGAAGAAGGATACTACCACCGCATTGTTGGCCTTGTACTTTTCTGCCAGTGCTGCACCTACGGCATTGGGAATGTTGCCTCCGACAATCCCTGTAGAACCAAGATTGCCATTCATAACATCGGCAATATGCATCGAACCGCCTCTTCCGCTGCAATACCCGGTTTCACGACCCATTAGTTCGGCCATCATGCGGTTCCAATGTGTTTGTCGGGCCTGATCATCTTTGGCGTACTTGTTTCCGATGGCTCCACAATGACCATGGCCCCGATGAGTGGATCCGATTACATCTCCGATCTGAATAGCGGCACACGCGCCCGTAGCGACGGCTTCCTGGCCGGCATAGAGATGGGAAGCGCCTTTGATCAGATTCTGACCAAGGAGTTCGAACACCTTATCCTCAAAAAACCGTATTTCGTAAATCGTGCGAAGCCAGTCTTTTGCATTGTCCAGTGTAATGGTTCGCTGTTTAATCAACGAACCGAGTTTGGGAACGGCTTTATTACGCATGTCTTCAACTTGCAGACTCACTTTGGATACTCCTTTGATTGCAATTACACTTCAGCCCTCTATAGTTTACTCCATATGCTATCAAAACAAATCCGGATAAGCAAACAAAATCGGTACACAAACAGTTCGTTAATCATTTAAATAAAAATAAAACGAAAGAAAACAAACTTTTCTGCTTGCCTAATTTGACTATTTCTATAGTATATGACTCAGGAAAACAAGCTCAAAAGAGGGAAATTCCTATACGACAGGGCCCGGACAAGCAATGGGATTACAAGCACAACAAAGACGAGAATATATCCTGAATGAACTTCGCAACAACGGACGAATCCGCGTGGCTCAAGTAGCACAAACCTTTACTGTTACAGAAGTTACAATACGAAGAGACCTGGATTATCTGGAACAAAACGGACTTTTGAAAAAGACTTACGGAGGGGCGGTCCTGACAGATCTACCTGATATGAACATGTCCGTTCGCTTTCGTCATACCCGAAATGTAACCGCTAAAAAAAACATCGGTCAACTTGCTTCTACCCTCATTGAAGATGAAGATATCATTTATCTTGAAGCAGGCAGTACTTGCTTTGAAATTATACCATATCTTATGGCAAAAAAAGGGCTTACGGTTATCGTGAACTCGCTGCACCTAATGAGTCGGCTCCATGAGCAGATACGTCACAAAATCATTGTAACCGGTGGTCTGTACCGTCCGGAACGAATGGATATGATCGGTCCAGCCGCCGAAGCGACGATTTCCCAGCTTGGCGGTTTTAAGGCCTTTACGGGGGCCGATGATATAAGCATTACCGGTGGGATCAGTGGGGCGGACGTGGCGACCGTGACCTTTACCCGGATGGTTTTGCGTCAGGCGGCTCAAGTCGTCTTCGTGGGCGATCACACCAAGTTTGATAATCCGGCATTGTATAAAATCGCAGATATTGATGAATTGGATTTTATCGTTACGGATACGGAACCTTCGCCAGAATGGCAAAAGGCCGCTATGGAAAAGAGAATTCAATTACTATATCCAGGTTTGAAGGAAATATGAATTTGCCCTTTTATGAAGTTTGATAAAAAAAATCGGTCGTGTAAAAAATAAGGTGCCCGCACAGTAGAGGAGGACGAGTTAAGTCGGCGGGCACAATTACCTAGGATACCGTTGTTATTTATACTAGATTGAAAAGGGCAACGTTCGTGGGGGAATATACTGATAATTTCAGAAAAACATACGGAAGAAGAGTTGGCTATTAGTAAGAAAAAACTGGATTATTCATGCCGTAAGGCAATAATGGGATCGACTTGAGCTGCCCGGACAGCAGGATATAGTCCAAATATGACGCCAATGCTGAGGCTGATCCCGACACTGAGAAGTACGCTTTTTAACGTTACAATTGTTGGCATTCCGGCAAATATGGTAATCAGCCAAGGGATTAATAAGCCCATTCCGATCCCAATCAATCCACCGAGAGTAGATAAAACGACCGTCTCAATCAGGAACTGGCTGATAATCTGGCTTCGTCTGGCTCCGATAGCTCGTCGAATGCCGATTTCACGGGTTCGTTCGGTAACCGAGGCCAGCATGATGTTCATGATCCCGATCCCACCAACCAGCAGGCTGATACAGGCAATGGAGCCCAACACAATATTAAATGTGCGTTTGGTCGCTTCGGCCTGACGCAGCAGCGCCAGAGGAACGCTGACTTTGTAATCTTCCTTTGTATGAAACCGTTTCAACATGGCCTCAATTCCAGCCGCCGTGGATTCTACACGTTCCATGCTCTCGACCTGAAGTACCATCTGATGCAGTTCGACCATCTCGCGTTCGAATGAACCAGCCGTACGGCGTGTCGTGATATCCCCAAAGCGTTCCTGCGCTACCTCGATGGGAATATAGGCGTCAATTTCCTCATCCGGCATTTGAATATTGCCGGCAAGTCCCTGCTCACTTTTGACAATCCCAATGATCTCGAAATATTCGCTGCCGACTCGCAAGGTCTTGCCCACCGTATTTTCGGTTGCCAGCAACTTTCTTGCTCCAAACTCGGTTAGAACTACTACTCCGGTTCGATTGTACATATCATTGGGCAACAACACGCGACCGGCAATAATCTCTCGTTGGATCAGATTGAACCATGCCGGGGTTGTTCCCACTACACGCAGTTCCATGGATCGTTCCCCCAGCCAGGCGTCTTTGCGGACCAGCTTGACAGGCACCACCTGACGGATGTCGGGAAATGTTTCACGGATCCGTTGTTCATCGTCGTAGGTTAGTCCATAAATGCTCATGTGCGAGTGAGTTGTGCTCTGGCTTTCTTCCTCGACAGACTTCATGGAACGAATGATAATGTTATTGCTGCCGATCTTGCGGATCTGATCGAGAGCCTCTTTGCTGGCACCTTCTCCTACAGAGAGCATAGCCACTACCGAACCTACCCCGAAAACCACCCCGAGCGTGGTTAAAAAAGAGCGCAGTTTATGCAATAGAAGGTTTTCAATCCCCAATAGTATATTTCGTGTAATTCGAGCCTGTGCCATGAAACACCTTCGCTGCTTACGGTCCGACCATCCCCCGTGTGCGGACAATACGATCATTTAGACCAATGAATAACAAAACTATCATATTCCTTTCATGTATTTGTTCAATGGTTCAAACGGGAAAAAGGACACAGATGGTAAAAATCTTGGACCTATATGGAGAATATATGGTGAAATCAAAAGGTTATTCATGCCGTAAAGCAATAATAGGATCGACCTGAGCGGCCCGAACGGCCGGGTAAAGACCAAAAAGAACACCAATGCTGATACTGATGCACACGCTCAGTAACACGCTTTTTAGTGTTACGATTGTCGGCATCTCCGAAAACAGCGTGATCAGCCAGGGAATAAACAGTCCCACACCGATCCCGATCAGTCCGCCGAGTGTTGAAAGCACAATCGTCTCGATCAGAAACTGGCTGATGATCTGTCTGCGCCGCGCGCCAATGGCGCGACGGATGCCAATCTCACGTGTCCGTTCCGTTACCGATGCCAGCATGATATTCATAATCCCGATCCCGCCGACCAGCAGACTGATACAGGCAATCGAACCCAGCACGATATTAAATGTGCGTTTGGTCGCCTCTGCCTGTCGCAGGAGCGCTAGAGGAACGCTGATTCGATAATCTTCTTTTTTATGAAATCGTTTAAGTATCGATTCGATACCCGCAGCGGTTGATTCGACGTGATCCATATTGTCCACCTGCACGATCATCTGGTGCAGCTCGACCATTTCCCGGATGAAAGAGCCTGCAGTATTACGCGTCATAACATCGCCGTATCGCTCCTTGGCGACTGCAATAGGAATATAGGCATCGATCTGTTCGTCAGGCATCTGGATATTTCCTGCCATCCCCCCCTCGCTCTTGACAATGCCGACAATCTCAAAATACTCGCTTCCCACCCGCAGGATCTGCCCAACGGTATTCTCCGTCGCCAGCAGCTTACGGGCGCCGAATTCGGTCAGGACCACCACACCCGTGCGATTCCGCAAATCCTCCTGTAGTAAGACTCGCCCGGCGATAGTCTCCCGGTGGACCAGATTGAACCATGCCGGTGTTGTTCCCACCACACGCATTTCCATGGATCGTTCCCCCAACCAGGCATCCTTGCGAACCAGTTTTACAGGAACCACTTGGTTGACGGTGTTGAAAGTTTCCTCGATACGCTGTTGATCGGCATATGTCAATCCATACATGCTCATAAAAGATCGTGTTGTGCTCAGGCTTTCCTCCTCGACCGACTTTATGGAACGAATGATGATATTATTGCTGCCGACCTTGCGGATCTGATCCAGCGCTTCTTTACTGGCGCCTTCTCCCACAGACAACATGGCCACCACAGATCCAACACCAAACACCACACCCAGCGTTGTAAGAAATGAGCGAAGTTTATGCAGGAGCAGGTTTTCAATGCCCAGAAAAATATTTCGAACAATTCTGGTCTGGCGCATCAATCTTCCTCGATCCGCTCAATATACCCGTCCCGCATATGCAGTCTCATGGGGGCCCACTTGGCAATATCGGGTTCGTGAGTAACCATAATAATCGTCTTGCCCTGTTCGTTCAGGTCCAGCAGCAGACGAAGAATCTGCTCTCCTGTGGCGGTATCCAGATTGCCCGTCGGTTCGTCGGCCAGTAAAATCTGCGGATCGTTGGCCAGCGCACGGGCAATGGCAACGCGCTGCATCTGTCCGCCGGACAGTTCGGTCGGTTTGTGGTCCAGACGGTCCCCCAGGCCGACAAGCTCGGCCAGTTCCACAGCGCGAGCGGCGCTGCGGCTCGCCTCCCAACCCAGATAGTACAACGGCAATTCGATATTCCGCTGTACGTTCAATTGTGCCAATAGATTAAAACTCTGGAAGATAAAACCAAGGTGGCGCAGACGAACATCGCTTAGTTCATCGTCGTCCATAGTACTGACATCGTTTCCTTCCAGGATATATGTGCCGGACGTCACGCGGTCCAGACACCCAAGGATGTTGAGCATGGTACTTTTCCCCGATCCGCTGGGGCCCATGATCGCCCAGAACTCACCTTCTCGAAACGTTACATCCACACCTGCCAGGGCATGGACCTGCTGCGTGCCCATCTGGTAGATCTTGTAAACCTTTCCCAGATGAATCACCTGTCCGTTTCGTTGACTTGATGGATCGGTTGTACGTGCCATATCTTGTCACTGCTTCCGTTAGGCCAATCTTTTTTTATTATATATCGTGTTACATCCGAAAGAAATTATGGATTGGGATTCTCTGTACCCGATGGAGGTTGTTGCGATCGTTCCCTTGTCCCGGCCGGCCTCTGGCTCCGTTCGGTTCCGCCTTCCGGCCTCATTCCAGATGGTCTTTGCCCCTGAAACCTTCGACCTTCCCCGGTCGGAGCTCCACCTTGTCCTGGTCCCTGATCCTGATCCTGACCTCTGCTGCCAGGTCTGAATCCCTGTGGTCGTTCAGCGCCACTTGGTGTTCCCCCTTGGCTTGGACTGGAACCTTCACCCATGCGATTTGAACGCTGTCGGGATCCTGAACCAGTCGGAAAAGCTCCTGAATCGCGATTCTCCGAAGGTACTGCTCCTTCCGGAAATCCCTGTTGTCGTATTTCCTGCAAACGATTTTGGAGATCTTCGGTTTCTGTATCTCCAAGCGGCGGATTTAATACTACCTTCTCACCTTCTTCCAGCCCCTTGGTAATATGTACCATTCGATTATTATCCAGTCCGATTTCCACCGACCGTGGTTTCATCTTTCCCCCTTCCAAAACATACACGGTTGGCTGATTTCCCACGCGAACTACCGAATGAACCGGCGCGAATGTTACATCTGCATATTCCTGGACGATGATACTGGCTCGACAGCTCATGCCTGTGCGCAGCCCATCTCCATCTCCTTCCAGGTTGATCTCGGTTAAATAGACTTTTAGATCCGGATTCAACCAGGCCATTGTTGCGTCCGGCAGCAGCGCGATCTTGGAAACCTTTCCTTGAAACACCCTGTCTTTTACAGAATCCACAGTTACTACGACTGGTAAACCTACTTCTACCTTTTCCAGACTGGATTCGTGGATCTTGACTTCGGCCTTGACTTTATTACTCGTCGGAAGATGAATCAATTCCTGCCGTTCATACACTTCCTGCCCCACATCCAACGGTTCCTGATTTCCCCGAGGTCCGCCACCCCGGTTACTGGTGGCATACACGACCATACCACCGGCAGGCGCCTTAATAGTTGTTTTTGAGATATTTTGTTCCAGCTTGTTCAGAAGCATCTTTTGTCGTTTGAGTTTTTCCTCCGCGGCCAATAACTCTGCTTTATACTGAACTACATTCGCGGACGCTTTACGTTTGGTCCTTTCCAGAGCCATCTCCGCCTGGCTGACATCACTTTCATATTGAGCCAGATTGCGTTTATAGGTAAAATCCTGTAATAATTTAAGCCTGTTCCGGGCTAATGTGACATCCAATTCCGCTTTTTGCCAGGTTAACTCATCCGCTTTGAGTTCGGTTTCCGATATGTATTTTTCAGCGAAAAGTTTTTGAGACCATTCATATCGATCTTTCGCCTGTTGGGCCGCTTCTTGTTTGACTGCAATCTGGCTTTTGGCATCCGTCAGTTCGGTCTGGTATTCACCCTCGTCGTCGATGTATTTCTGGAGGTCCTGTTTGGCAAATTGCAGGGTTAGTTCCGATAACTCAATATCGGCCTTGGCCTGGTTTTCTCCGACAGCAAGGTTTTCTGTAGCGCTGACCAGCGCCGTTTCAGCGCTTTGCACGGCGATCTGCTGATTCAGGAGTTGATCCTCCAGATCGCTTGAATCCAACACGGCCAGGACATCTCCCTTCTCGACATGGGCGCCTTCTTCGATCAGCGAAATGATGATTGTTCGCCCTTCCACCTCATTCTTGATCACTTCCATGTCCTGTGCCTTGATCGTACCTGACACATCAATGCTGATGGTCAAAGGACCGCGCTGGACAATAAAGGTGGGCATGTCGCTGCTTCCATCAGCGGCGTCCGCTCCGTACATCATGGCCGTTACGGTTCCAACGATGATGATTAGTCCTGCAATAAGTAATGCCCCGATCAGTCTTTTTCGTTTCTTAGCCATCTTTATATTCCTTCGGATTAAATTCCTGCCACAGACCTTTTTCATTGACCTGCAGCAGTCCAATATCTCTTTGCAACTCCAGTTCCGCTACTCGATAACTCACGACGGCGGCAGTCAACGAATTCTGAGCCCGCAACAAGGCATCCTGAGCTTCCAGCAAATCACGGGTCTGCGCATCGCCTGCCAGAAAAAACATTCCCACGCTGCGAACCCGCTTTTCGGCCACTTGGACGGCCAGAGCATTGATTTGTAATGATTCTCTCAAAGAGAGGAGATTACGAAGCCGATTTCGCACGTCGAGTTTAATGCGATCCTCTAAGGTCTGCACGGTTCGAATCGTTTGTTCTAGAGAGATTAGACTGTTACGGTAGGCGTTTCGTTCCGCCGTTCGTTCTACTGGTAAATTCAGAGTCAATAACGTCGTATATTCTCCTTCATTCAACGACAAGTCCACCTCGTCGGTCGAGCTTGTGTTTACCCCTCCAAACAAGGTTAACTCCGCACCCAATGCATCCGCCCGGATGACTACCTCTCTCTGAGCATCGTATACCTCTCCCTGTGCTACGTGTAAATCCAGTCGATGTTCAAATGCCAACCGTATAGCCAGATCTCGATCAATTTCATACGGACCTGCCCTTTCCATACTTGGTTCCACCAGGACGATAGGTGCATCTGCAGGAACCGCATTGTTCGGATCATATGTTGATTCCTCCAGGTTGATCAGATTCTTTGAAGCATATTGGGCTAATCGATCCAATTCTCCTCGATCCAGTTCGATGTTGGCATCGACGGGCAATCCCAGTAAATTCTTAAAATCGTCCAATTGCCTTTCGTATCCCTGCTTGGCCGTGATCCATCCCTGACGTGCATCCAGTTCTGATTGGACCGCCTGATCGACTTCAATTTCTTTCAGCTCGCCTGCATCTGCCAACCTTCGGGATGTTCGAGATGACAAAACATTCCGCCGATAATTGGCTTCGGCATTATTGACCTGGTCCAATTGACGCAGCACGGCAAGATATTCGGTGGCTATATCCACCGCAAACGTTCGTTTATATCGTTCAAATGTCCAAATTTGATAGAGTACATCTCGTTCTGCCTGTGTTAGCGGTTCCCGTATAATGTGCCTCCCTGAACCCCGCAGCAGAGGAACAGACACAGAAGCATCTCCAATTAAACCATATGTGGAAGTGGTTCCCTGGGTTAGAAGATTAATAATATCCACAGCTAAGGAGGCCGAAAATGCGGCGCCGTTTTCCATGACTTTGGACCAACTAGTATCGGAGCTTTGTGTTGCTGTCGTCGTTTCCTGCCCTTGCATGTCCCGAACCAGACGACTCTGAAGACGTTGACCGAAGATATGACGAAACTCGTTCCGTTCCAGGTCCAGGGCTAAGGCAGCCCGGAAGACGGATTCCTTCTGAGATTGATACGTAAAACTATTTTGTGCTCCAATCTGCAAGGCCTCAAACAGCGTCAGCTTGACAGGCTTTGCCTGTTCGAGAATAACTGTCGGATCCAGATCTGTCTGGGGAGGATAATCATCTTCCGGCCAGAAATCGATCTTGTCCAGTTTGTCGCTGCCATAGGACCATGGGCCGGAGGTGTGCAGGTTCTGGTTTTCGAGGAGGCGACGACGAAGGATAGTACTTGGTCTTTCGATGCTGAACGGCTCGATACGTCCCAGAGCTTCATTCTGGCTGGATGTGATTACATTATAGGCCACATTATCCGCTTCGATACGATATTCCTTGGGACTTCGACAACCTACCATCAAAAGTAGATATAGCGGAAATAGAAATAACAATAGAAACTTAAACCGACGTATCCAATGGTTTGTCATACCTGTCTTCTCTACGCTGCATATTTCCATGAAAAACGAATTCCTTACACTTCTTCATTTGCCTGATTTAAACGGCGTAGTCTATCATTTCTGCAGGAGTATTTCAATCCCTGCCCCTCCACGCGCGCAAAAACCCCTCTTGTCTATCCATATAGTGCTCCCTCCGGACACTTGGTAACCTAATTGGCCTCATTAATTCATGTTTGAACGGCGTTTAATTTGTTTTTTTGTGATTATATCACGATTCTTCTGGTCCAGTTCGGCGATTTCTGCCTGATCGTCCATATACTTCTTATATGCCAGCACCACACCTCGCACAGCCAGATCGTCCACCCAGGAATCGATAAAATCACAGCTTCCTTTCAGTAGCCGTGAAGTCCCCCCAGTAACGACCGTCTGCGGCCAGCGGCCAAGCTGCTCGGCAAATTTCTCTACGATGACTCGCAGCAAGCCAACGGCCGAATAGAACAATCCCGAATTCATCGCTTCTTCGGTATTGGCCCCAATCGGATCGATCGGTACGGTTACATCAATCAAAGGTAGTTTAGAGGTTCCTGTATGCAGTGCCTTGGCACCCATCGCAAAGCCCGGTGCGATGACTCCCCCTAGAAATACCCCGTTTTCATCCACCAGATCGATGGTCACGGCCGTACCGAAATCTGCCACGACACACGCATCTTCGATTACGGCAAAGGCGGCGGCCGCATTGACGACACGATCGGTGCCCACGGCGGCAGGATTCTCCACACCCATCTCAATGGGCAAGGGAACATCCCTGCCGATCAGGAAAATCTTCTCACCTAACTGATCCCGACACAATGTTTCCACTTGTTTCGTCCAGGCATCCTGCACGGAACTGACTACAATCCACCCATTGCGTTTGCTCTCACGGCTGCCTTCAATAACAGGAAATTGATTCCACGCTTCCGACAACAAATCTCCAAGTTTTTGTGTTGCGGTATCTTCATCTTCGCAAATTGCGCGGATGAACCGCTCTGAGTCCTCTACAAAGAGCCCAATTTTGATAGTCGTGTTTCCGATATCGATCGCGATAATATTCATTCCTTGGTTCCTCGAATCCGCTTCCAAAGGATTTCATTTAACTCTTTGAGCCCTTTTCCAGTTACTGCCGAAACGCAAAGTATGGGTATGGAATCCTTTTTCTTCAACCGATCCATTATTTCGTTTGCAGTAATTTGATCCGGATCCAGGTCAATCTTATTCAGGATTACAATCTGTGGTTTGTCACCCAATACTTTCGAATGTAGCAACAGTTCTCGATTGATCTTATCGTAATTTTTTGTCGGGTCCGATCCATCCGGCGGCAGGATATCCAGGACATGCACCAGGATCCGTGTTCGTTCAATATGACGCAAAAATTCGTGTCCCAGACCGGCCCCCCAATGGGCTCCCTCGATCAATCCCGGAATATCGGCCATTACAAAACGGCGATCATCTGTCAATTCCACAATGCCTAGAACGGGATTGAGAGTGGTGAAAGGATAATTGGCGATTTTTGGTCGGGCAGCTGAGCACCGTGAGATTAATGTACTTTTACCGGCATTGGGCATTCCGACCAGACCTACATCGGCGATCAGCTTCAGTTCCAACCGGAGGGACCGCTCCTGGCCGGGCTTGCCCTGCTGGGCGAATCGCGGCGCCTGGTATTTTGGAGTGGCAAAAGCCTTGTTGCCTTTGCCGCCCCGCCCACCTCGGCAGATCCGAACCTTTGTACCCGGCTCACTGAGATCCTTAAGAAGCATATCCAGTTCTTTGTCGTAGATCAGCGTTCCGGCGGGAACCTGGATAACCAGATCTTCACCATCGGCGCCATGACGATTGGCGCCTTCTCCCGGTTTGCCGTTGGTGGCTCGCCAATGGTGCTTGCCGGCAAAATCAGTTAACGTGTCAAGGTGGTCCACAGCCTCAAAGTACACGTCACCTCCGTTACCGCCATCGCCCCCATCGGGACCTCCCTTGGGAATAAACCGTTCCCGCCGGAAGCTGACGCATCCATGACCGCCATCACCGGCCTTAACCCAAATTTCCGCTTCATCGACAAACATTCGGTAATTCGTGCTCTCTGAATAGGACTATGTGGAAGCGAGCCACTTAAACAAACGAATAATTGTAGCAGGGCTTCATCTCTATGAACAGAATTATTTACTGAGTGGAAGAGAAGAAATTAGAGAAAGACCTTGCCGGGAACAGATATAACCGACTCATCGTAGAAGATGAAAGGGGAGATAATATGTGTGTATTTGGTAAGAAAGAAAAATAGAAAGGGGACCCTTAACGGGTCCCCTCCTTAGGGCGTCATCGGGGATTAGGCATCCATGAGTTGAACTTCGCGAAAGGACCCTTGGAGCCTGATGACGCCTTTTAAACATACGATTTTATTCTGTCAGGAGATATTCCTGGCAGAGATACGCTGTTGGAGAACATGATATATAAAGCGAGGGCTGTCCAGATTTCGCTTTACCATTCGTCTTGGCTGGTGTCCCAATCGCCACGCCCATTCCAGGCCGAGCGATCGGACCAGGGGAGGCGCCCATTTGACCTGACCGGAATGAAAATCAAAAGCGGCTCCAACACCCAGCATAGCTGTCGCCTGAATTGTTTCAAAGTGATCCAGCATCCATTTTTCCTGTTTTGGGGCTCCTAGCCCTATCCATAATACATCCGGTTGAGCATGATTAATGGTTTGAATCACTTGCTTATCTTCGGAGGCAGTCAATTCTCGGAAAGGTGGACAAAAATGGCCTGCCACATGTAAGCCGGGGTATTTGTTACTAAGGACGTCGATGAGTTTTTTCGCGACACCCGGGGCGCCTCCGTAAAAGTAATGTTTTAGATCGGCCTGACGTCCCTTATCGCATAACTCCAACATAAAATTAGGACCGGTCACTCGACCAAGGTGGTTATACCCCAGAATTTTGGCTGCAAGAATGATCCCGGCGCCATCCGGCAGAACAAGAGCGGCTTTGGCTAAAGCGGCTCGCATACGTTGATCCCGTCTCGCGATCAATACGCTATGGGGAGGTGCGAACATCACCATTTCTTTCCGTCCTTGCTGCCTCCACTGCAAGACCATCTGTACTGCTTGGTCGGCATTGGTCAAGTTGAATCTGACTCCCAGAATGGCATTGGGTGAAATCGACTTACTCGAATGTGCCCAGTTCTCTTCCGTGATAGATTGAATAATTTTTCTTTTGTTTGTATTTTCTTTTGCGCGAATCCTTATACCGCCGGATCCGAGAGAAATTGCCTCCTCATAAACTTGCGATAATCGTTCGTAATGTCTCTGGTATGAATATTCTTTTCTGGCTTTTTGTCTTCCGGCCTGTCCCATAGAACGACATGCATCCGGATTTTCCCATAGAGCTTTTATTTTTTCCGCCAATTTTTTTGACTTTCCTGGCTCGAATAATAATCCGGTTTTGCCCTCTTCCACAATTTCCGGTATTCCACCCAACTGAGAGGCGATTAGCGGCTTTCCGTGTGCCATAGCTTCCAGAAGGACCATTGGAAGTCCTTCGAACCACTCACTGGGCAGTACAAGAAAACGACAGTTTCGATAGAAATCTTTCATTTGTTCCGGCCGGAGTTGTCCCAGAAATTGGAAGTTTGCCGGCACCTCGGCGGCAAGCTCCGATAAATTGGAACCGCTGCCGGCGGCTTTATATGGAATCTCCGGGGTCTGTTTGGCACACTCAATTAATGTCTTGATGCCTTTTTCATGATTTAATCGCCCTGCAAATCCAATGTATTTGCCTTCACTGATTTCTGTGGGCACGGTTGGGATCATATTGGGAATGACACGAATACGCTCTGCGGGAAATCCTTCCATGATTAAGCGATTTTTCTGAAACTGAGTGAGACAAGCATAAACAGTGACGTTCTTCCGGTATGCTCCCAATAGTCGGGCCGACCAGTTTCGCAGAAAATATCCCAGACTTTTGGCCCGGCTACCCATACAATTATTTAAAAAACACCAGTACTCCCTGCCTCCACAACACCGCTCGCAGATCTTTCCTTTGACTTGATGTAATCCATTGGGACAGACAAGTCGATAATTATGAACCGTCATCACAACCGGCACGCCTGCCCGGCGACAGGGACTTAGCACAGATGGCGAGATCAATGGGTACAAGTTATGAATATGCACCACGTCCGGCTGGTATTTCTTTAATAGACGGTGTATCTTTCGCCGCGCATAGGGATTAAAAATTCCGCTTAGAAGCGCAAGCAGTTTTCCAAAGCGCATAACTTCGATTTCGGTGCTGCTCCGTTCGAATCGGAACACGTCATGACCGTGATCGCGCAGTAGCTGTTCCTGCGCATCTACTACGGACTCTTCCCCGCTGTAGATACCGTATCGATTGTGTATGATTAGGATTCGAATATTCACTTCCTCGATAAGTTGCAATGATTACGAGCATGCCCAGAATGATGGTGGAAATCCAACCGCCGTTTACACGAGAACCGAAGCCCGGTCCCAAAAGGGAAACAATCAGAGTCATTATTGCTCCGCCGAACAAGGACGATCGAACTCTGGGATGAATGATGCGACGATGGCTCAAACCAATCAGGTCCCAAAAAAAGGCAAAAACCATAATCCCTCCAGGTATTCCCCCTGTCATCAAACCGGATAGAATGGAATTGTGGGCGGATGGGGCTATAAAACCCAGTTCAGGCACTTCAACGTGTTCTCCTTCGACATATCCATATCCAAGATAGGGTGACATTTTGATTTTATGATAATATTCGGAATAGAGATAAGTACGTCCACTGCCGCTTAGAATGTCTTCTTCTGTCTTTGTGAAGGAGGCATAAGAAATCAGTTTGGTTGTGCCAAAAGCCGACAGAAGAAGAGTGATTCCGAAAATTACGAAAACACCAACATTGCGCATCGTCCTCTCTTCAGGGCAAAAGAGGGCCATGGCTATAAAACCTGCTCCAAGGCCGAGATAAAACTTGTGGGACAGAGACAATAGACCAAGAATCAATAAACATACTGTAATTATGCGTCTGCGGGAAAGAAACAAAATCGGGATGATGACGGGGCCTAAAGTCAGATTGCTGAAACCGCGTAACATCATAAATATATTGGACTTGTCTGTATTAAAAAGGATAGAGGTCCCCCCTTTGAAGATCATCATAACAATGGCCCAGAGAATCGTCCAGTCGAGCAGTTTTTCAAAATTCAGATCCATGTGCTGTACAAGTCGCCCCAACAGTAACAGCATAATCATACTTTCAACACTTCGGTATAACGTCAATTGCCAATGGGAAGACCAGAACGAGCTCAACAGACAAATGAATCCATATACTGTTGCCCACAGAATGGGTCGCCGGAAAAATATCTTCAGGTTATCCATCCAATAAAGTTGTTGGTCGAAAAGAAGATATAGACCACAGACGGCAAGAAAGGCGATTTGGGCATAAGCCGCTTCATCCAGATTGCTATACGCCTCCATATCGCGTTCACGGGACACGAACAGAAGTAAAATAGGCCAGCTTAATAAAAGTATGCCCGGCCAACCCGAATCAAGCAAGCAATTGACAATAGGGTGTCTTGTTCTCATGCGAGATTTTCAGTTTTGTTTGGAAGTCGGTTTGATATGCTTTTGTAAAACGGCAATCTTCGGATTATCCCAATCCGCATAGGAAGCTACTTGATTGCTTCCATATACAGAGAACCAGGCTTGTATTGTTTTTGATTTGTATTCAAATCGAGTCCGTATTCATCCCAACTCGGGATCAGACTGGTATTATAGTTCTGAAGATAAACTCCGGAAAAGCCTGCATCATGAAGAGAGGAATGTAAATTGAAGCGGTCGTACATCCATTGATGTGTTTCCCCTCTTCGGCGTGCGTCCCCCAACAGTATTTTTTCGATCCATCGCTGTAAAGGACGCTGGGGGGATTTCTTGGATGATTCTTTCCGAACGCATTGTTCAAGAATATCTCCTATGAAATGGTCATGCCCATCAATTTCATCCGCACATATTTCGCATTCGTGGATATGCTGCAGGTATCGTCGGCATAACATTTCGAAATCCGGTACGACAATCCTCTGGATTCCTCCGGGTTTGAGGACACGATAAATCTCTTTGAGGAAAACCTCCGCAATATCACGATCCAGATGTTCCAGTAGATGACTGTGATAGACGGCATCGACAGAATTTGACGTGAATGGAATTCCTTTGGATAGGTTCCAAACCATAATATTGCCAGGTAAAGACTGTAGATTATGCAAACGGTAGCCGCGCACAAAAATAGGAGTTAAAGCCCGTAAGATTGGATTACGCCGAATACGAAGGTATATTGACCAGTCAATGTTGGTTACATCCGGATGATGACTGACTTTCACACCACAACCAAGGTTCAGCACCTTCATTTCCGACCGCCCACATTATCTTCTATTGTCACCCTAGAATATAAATAACACTCATTATCGCAGATTGAATTGGTTTTACGAAAGACGACAAGATATCCGCTATTATCCGTGCCTCCCAGCTTGCCCAAGGATAACAGTCGCAGTAGGTTTGCCAGAATAACGTATAGAAACGATATTCCTTTCTTTCTTTTGTGAACCGACTCCAGCAGAGGATCGTATTCGCGATACAAGGCTACTGATAGTCCGCGGTTTTGCGCGGAACGTTTTACGGAGTCGGGAGAAAGACTCCATCGTAGAAACGTGGGAAATGGGCTGTTATCGTCCAGACCGGCCTCTTTTTTCTTGAATACGGTTCGATAGAACCACACATGAAACCAGTGGGGCGAAATCTTGGTGATCAGGCCCCACAGCGATAATACATTGGGCAATCCGAGAATGATCAGGCCATTTGGACGGATGGCTGTGTAAAATCGATCCAGGGCTCGGGTCGGCTCTTTCAGGTGTTCCAGCACATCCCAACAAATAATGACGTCAAAAGAATGGGGGGGAAAATCGTGTTCTTGGATATCCCCGCAAATCCGCTCATCCAGCGCATCATTTCGGACCAGTTGCTTTTCGGAAATATCGATGCCGACGATCCGAGAAGTCGAGGGAAAAGTCACATGACTTCGGGAACCGCAGCCGGCTTCAAGAATAGACGGACTTTGGGGAAAGGAGTAGTCGTCAATAAAAATTTGTAAATCCTGCAATATCTTTTTCCGCATTACACCTATCCTTGCCATGGAATAATTCCCATGGTTTTATCGATTTTCTGTTGTATTCCTATTGAACTTGCAAAGAGAGAGAGAAATATTCCCGATTTCATTTACGGTACTTCAATATACGTGCGGGTGATCCGCCTACGATCGCCGATTCGGGCACATTCTTTGTCACAACGCTTCCAGCACCAACAATAGCGTGATCTCCTATATGGACTCCGGGCAAGAGAATGGCCCGTGTCCCGATCCACACATCGCTGCCGACACAAATCGGCCGGGATGGTTGATGGCCCTGTTGGACCATGGGAACAGTGACGTCTTGAAATTCATGATTTTGAGAAATTATGATTACATCGGGTCCCATGACCACATTGTCACCGATATCGACATCTCCAAGGATCCAGCAATTCCTTCCGAGATTGGAGTTTTCGCCCAACGAAATGCGATTGCCTGCGCCGAATCGGACTAACGGCGCTACACGGATTCCTTTTCCGCATTTTTTAAACAACTTCTTTACCAGAACTTTGCGGAACCAATGGCCGGATCGTCCCAAGGGCATTCCCGGTCCGGGAAGACGAATTGCGATTGTATAATATAAAAATATCCAAATGGACCTGACACTGTGTCGGCGCATATAATTCCAAAGGCGGGAATACGACGGAATTAACGGTTGCGAGTATTTATCTGTCTCATGCATAAAGTTATTTATTTCCTTTTTTATGATCGAGACATGTATGTATCGTTTATAATTTTAAAACCCTTTGATATACACGATTTACTAACTTCCCCTTTTGGTCCCATCGGCACTCTTCCAGTAATCGTTTTCTTCCCTCACGGGCCAGCCTTTGTCCTTGTAGAGGATTTTCTGCCAAAGAAGCGATAGCCCCGGCGATATCTCGAATGACCTGTTTTGGAGTGCCGCGATTTATTTTAATGCCGCATTCGCTGTCAATTAGATTCGTCGCTCCTCCGACATCCAGGGAAATCACAGGTAATCCGAAATTCAACGCTTCGTGAAATATGGTGACACCCCCCTCCCTTAAGCAGGAATTCAATAACGCTGTGCTTACAGCCATGTGTTTTTTCAATTCTACACGAGATACAGTTCCTTCGAATGAAACACGATCCGCTATGGCATGATAAGCCACGATATTCTGCAAGCGTTTTTTTTCCGGTCCGTCTCCGATGATGGACAGATGCATGCCGGGTATCTGTTTCGTTGCATGGGCAAATCCCTGAATAGCAAGATCGAAACCTCTCCAATACAGCAATCGGCCTACACAAAGAAAACGGATTTCATCCGTCGGAAGATTGCGTTCCGCTATAATCCTTTCTTCCTCTGCACCGACGTCCGTAGTAATTGTGATATTTTCTTGTGATGTTAAGCCAAGACGATGTGCCGTCTCTTTCGTTTTAGCAATAATTGCATCGGTATTTTTGGGATGGCAAATCAGTGGATTAAAACGCATGCCGGCCAGAGCAAGGTCTTTACAATATTCATGAAATCTTCCTCGAAAGGACAAGGATTTTCGGAACTCCTTTGGAACCAACTCACCTCCCCCAATTGGCCCCCAGACCAGAGGGGCGTCCATATGGGACAAAAACATAGGCATCAGCATGTTTCCATACGTCAGATGATGTACGATATCAAAATGAATTTGCTTGTGAAGTTTACGGACTTTACAGAAGATGAGATATTGCCAAATGCTGTAATACAGATATAATCCCCGATGCCCTTTCTTCCAGAATCGAAGACTTTTCGGAAGATCAAAATAAATAACAGTAAGGCCATCGATCGGATTTTTTTTCAGGACCATTTCGATAGCCTGTCTGTTGCTGGTTCTTGTCACCAACCATACATCGGAAAATCCGGCAATTTGCCGTGTCCATTGCCATCCCACTTCCGGCTCGGAGCCTGTATCCGGTTCACAGGCGTAGGCCGAGATCAGAATTTTAAGTCTTCGCGACAAACTCGTCTCCCAGAAAGGTAATGATCTGGACAATCGGATTGGATGGCGCATGCAGGAACTGCGCCAGCGCCCAGAGAGGCAGGGCCCTGTCGATCATGATTCTGTCGATTTCGGCTTTTTCAGCCAGTAATTCGGCGGTGGCCCGCATCTTTCGAATCATAGCATCTGCACCCGGCCAGGGGCCGACAAGCCATGCCTGCCGGAACAGAAAATGAAAAGTATCCGTAAATGCAACGCCTTTCGGTTCACTGTCTTCCCAGTCATAGACCATGATTTTTTCGCGATGCAGCCGGATGTTCCAAGGGGCAAAATCCCCATGGATACGGTGACAAATCACTGGGGAGTGGGCAAAGCCATCCGACAGCACCCGGGTAAGAAGTTGTTGTACGGATAGAGAAACCGGGCCGTTCCTATTGTCAAAGGCGTCTTGAATTTGTTTCCATACCGAGGTCTGAGCAATCGGGATTGTTTGTTTTCCCTGTTCCGTTAACTTTACTAGAAAGGCCGTATGAATCGGAGTGAGCGTAGGTATCTGTCTTCTCGATGGCAGCGGACATTTTTGCTGAACCTGTAAAGTGTACTCCCGCCAATGATCCTCGAAGAGTAATTTTGGTACTTGCCCGGTAAGAGGGGAATCAGCCAGTTTTCGCAGTGCATCTGTCTCTTGTTTAAGGGCTTTTTTGGCCATATCGGTATCGGCGATTTTAACAACAACATCCTGTCCATCGTCAGTTGCCAAAGCCAAAACCGTCGTTTTTCTCTGCGGCGTATCCGATCCGCCATACAATACAAGATCGCCAATAGGATATCCCAGACATTTGCTGAGAAATGCGATTAGGTCATTTGGTTGCCGGGTACAGCGGTTTCTCGAACACAACGTAATCGTGTAATGGTGTAAGGGTTTTTGGATTCCAAGTCGAGCAAGAAACCTGACTATACTCCAGGTGAATCGTAATTTGCGGCTGCCCGGTACATGAAATAATAATCCTCTATTTGTGCCTTGAGCTGATTGCAACGGTATAAAAAGCCGCGGCCGATGTGCCGGCAAACCTGCATAACGTGACATAACCGTTAAACCGGCTTTTCGGAGCAATCTCTTGCCCGGGTATCGACCGGTAAAGACAAAGTATCCATCCTTTCGTATGCGATCAAGTAAAGGCAACCAGATTTGCTCTTTTCGATGGTTTGATCCCGTTACCAGCATATGATATTGTGGTCGGCGCGGCGTCGCATCGACAATATCATAACAATGCTTCAGTCCGTCAAGGACCTCTTGTTCAATTTCATGTGTCAAAATCCCGTCGAAGGATGGATGAGGCAGAAGAATCTTCCAGAACGTATCGGTTCCTGAAACTTGCCTCATTGGATATCTTGAGGCCATTGCAGAGGTGATTGCCTCCAGGGCCTGATCTAAAGACTGTTCGATTGAACCTCCCGTATCAATCCAGAAGGCTCGCTTATGTGCAGCGCAGAATCGTTTCAGAGAATGGACCTGCCTATCTATCTCCTTTGGGGGCAGCTCCGGTTTTCGGGCATGAATCTGTTCCGCATCGGCTCCCAAACAGAGAATCAAATCCGGTTTTGGGATCATGGCTCCCATGATGCGGGTAATCCATCCCGGCAAGGCCAGCCGGACACGGCGCGGATCCAGAATAAAATCATAGTAATAGCGATCAAAAACGTATAATGCAGGTCTTTTGACCAGGGAAGGATACACCCTGCCCCAATATCCGAGTGTGTAATCCAAGGAATAATACACCAGGCGAAACAAAGAACCTAAGAATCCCGAAGGGCGGCTTTCATGGGGATTGGAGACAGGTCCTTGCTGTTCTGGTTGACCGAATAACCGGGCCAGACTTGGCAACCAGTGGGGACGGATATGACCGTGTTGGATCCGATTATGCAAAGCGGATTCCATCACTGGCTCGATTCCGTCGAGAATGGTGCTTTTCCCGCTGCCATCGGTGCCAAGAACGACCACCCAGAAACCCGGACGACGGAATAGTCGTCCAAGTCTCTGTATCATATTAGAACAACGACACCTCAATGTCCATAGCGGCTTTCTCTGAAGGCTGCGAATGCTCAGCGATCTTCGTAAGCGATGTGCGAGAGATCGCCGGGTATAAATTTCGTTTTTTCCTGACAAGCAGAGGATTAGAAATTCCGTAGACCGTTTTCCAAATATGTTTTCCAGCAGAGGCTTATATACCTGTTCATTCTGTCTGTACGCCGGATATGCTTTTTCTGTAATACCATTTCGGGCCCGGTCGTTAAAAAGAAGATCTTTTAGAAATATGATAAAGCAGGCATCTTCTGCCGAAGCGATACGGACGTCGTTATGCAATCGGGCACGATGTAATACTTCCTGTGCATCGAAGTAGGGAAGGCCGCGGTATTCCAGATCAGAAAAAAGATCGATCGGGAGCGACCACCAGGCCCCTTCTACATATCCACAGTACCGTACGATATGGGTATGAACAGCGTAATCACAAATACGTTTTCCATGGAATTCGCGAACAACCGATTCGATCACAGACGCGGCACGATTCATATCGAACGGATCAATAAGCATATCTATATCGCTGCCGTCCAGAGTGTATGGCAGAGAAGCATAATTGCGAAGTACACAATATCGAATAGAGTTCTGATTGAGCCGGTCAAACAGGGTTTGCAGAATTCTGCTCTCTACATCGGGGCTTGTTTCCTTCGTAACGTGTTGTTCCATTATTGTTGGATTCATCAGGATGGATTCACCGCCGGTTTTACGGAAAGGGGTTGTCGCAAAAAAATCCACCAGCGATAGATCGTTACTGTCACTGTACACAGGAGATATCCCCAAGCGGCCCCCTGGGCGCCGTAGTGGATGCTACAATACAGACCTACCGGCAAAGAGGCGACCAAGGCTAGGCCGTATCCCTGAAAGTCCAGCCAGGGCCTGCGTTCGGCGAGAAAACCAAGACCAATACAGAATGCCGAATTATGAATAGCGGCGGCGATTACAAGCAGACGCAGAATATTGTCTGTGTGAGCATATTGTGAGCCGTATAGCCATCCCAGAATGCTTGAACCAAACAACAATACGAAAAGAACTACCAAAGAGAGCAAAGCAATGACTGCCAGGGATAGACGTACAACGATTCTTCGACAGGCCGAAGCCCCGCGTGTTGAGATTCGTTGCGAGAGCAATGGTAAAACAAAATTGACCAGCCCGGCCATGATAGGGCTGAAGATAAGGGCGATGCGAAGAGAAGCTCCATAATAGGAAGCCTCTTCCTGACCGGCCAGTCGAATCAGATAGAATGGATAACTCTGCAAACCGATCCAGATTACAATATAGGACAAGATACGCCATTGACCGAATTCAAAGTGTTCGCGAAAAGTGATTTTAAAAACATTCCAATCCATTGAACGACCCGGCCGGAGCATTATTAAGTATGGGATGATACAGACAACCGTGGCCGCCAATCCCATTATCAAAAGGGCGCGACTGCCGCTGAGCATGCTTCGATATGCCAAGATTGTCAGCAGGCCAAGCTGTATGAATGCAATCATCCCGTCAATCAGAAGCGCTCTGCTTGGACGTAGAGCCGCAAAGGCATGTTGTCGGATATAATCGCGCATCATTATAACAAAGGTTACCGGGGCAGCCGGCAGGAAGAGGGAAGCAGTTTGGCTCTGACCGAAGTATCCGAGAAGTCCTATGATGAATATCACAAGGGCCCCCGACAAGGCGATCAAAGTCTGTATAAGAGTTACCGAGCGTTGGTAAGACGGTCTCTGGTCGTTCGATTTCCCATGCAATAACACATAAAGAGGAGTGGCGATTACTGTTTCTTGCAAACTGCTCGCCAATAGAATAGCCGTGAAACCAACAACAAACAGGCCGTGATCGGAGATCGTACAGGTTCGAGCGACAATTACTCCTGTTAATAACGTCGTTCCGCTGCGAAAAGCCTGATCACAAATGACAATAAACGCTTTTATCCAACCGGGTCGTGTCATTTTTTCAGGGATGAGAAAAGTATTAAGATTCGCATTTCTATTTGATAATTCTTTACATTCTGTTCAGTCGTCATTTCATCTTATGACAATTCAATTTCTGTTTGATTGAGCAATTCTACGCCGTTTTCCTCGACCAGTCGGGTGAACAGTGCGGCCCGCCGGCCGGCGGATTCCAGGGAACCGTTGGGTGTGATCTCAATGTCTACCTGTAACGAAGAATCCGTCCGCCTGTCTCGAATCGGGATAGCCATACGAATGGGATGGCTTTTCATTTTATCCTGCATTGGAGATGTCCAGTGTAGGGCATAATGTGATCCATCCCGTCGTGTTAACGGTAAAGACAAAGACGACAATTCCAGCAGGACGGCAGATTGACATATTGCCTGCCACCATTCATCAAATGTTTTAATTTCGCGGAAATGCAATTGTGCATGATCGAAGCTTCGCCTTTCGGCCCTTTGCTCTCGACGTATGGCGGTCTGTTTCCGGATTCCTTCCATTGCCTCATGAAGCTGTAGTGAACCGGCCAGATGAAACACAAGAGTCAGCAGTACCAGGCAACTCAAGGCGACTAAAACGGATCCAATGCTTCGGGTTGCCAACAAAAACAGGCCCATGGTGGAAATTAAGCCGGTGATTCCGTATGCGATAATGGCGACGTGGTGTTGTTTGAAACCCAGCGCAAGGAGTCGATGGTGAAAATGATCACGATCCGGAGACATAATCCCGCGACGCTGCAGGAATCGTCGTAACATGGCCAATAAGGTGTCGAAGATCGGTACGCCCAGCGCCAGAAGCGGTAATGCCAGACCTACCAACGCATGTGATTTGGCCGCACACATCATCGAAGAACCGGCCAGCATAAATCCAAGAAACAAAGAACCGCAATCCCCAATAAAAATCTTGGCGGGATTGAAATTGTAAACAAGAAAGCCAATCAATGCGCCCATCAGGGCCAACATGAGTACTGCCAAAACACGCAGCTCGGTAAAAACCGCCAGAGCGGCCATCACGCCACAGGCAATAGCCGCAATTCCGGCCGCCAAGCCATCCAGCCCATCGATCAAGTTCACTGCATTGGTAACACCAATCACCCATATCAGGGTTAGAAGCCATTGCATCTCCACACCGAAATTGAGCAGGAACAATCCTTCGACGCCGAATGTTTTAATACGAATTCCAGCCGAGCACAGCACCACCGTTGCCAATATCTGGCCCAGGAGCTTATGACCTGCGGACAATCCTCGAATATCATCCCATAAGCCTAGTAGGAATATAACAACTCCACAACCCAGCAGGATCAGAACTTTGGATTGTATCTCACGAAAGGAGGCGCCTATGGCGTTGGGTAAGAAAAGAATCGAGAAAACAACAACTAATGTGGCCAGAAAAACCGCAATACCGCCCAGTCGCGCCACCGGTTGGCGATGAATCTTTCGCAGGCCAGGCATGTCAACCCATTGGAATCGATATGCCAGAAGCATCACCAGAGGAGTAAAGCCGAGAGCCAATAAAAAAGCACCACAAAATGTGAACAGATATGTCTTCATGGAATGATAAAGAAGCTAATTTGTATTTGGCAATGTAACAGACAGATTTTCGATCAGTTTTACGGCAGGCCCATAATTACTTCGCAGACGCAGGCAGATTCTGGCTTCATGCAAAGCCTGATCTACCTGCCCGGTGCGAGCCAGCAATCGAGCCAGTTCCATTCGCCATGTGACCTGTCCATAATCGCGGACCAGTGCTTGATGGTAATATTGTATCGCTTGATCGCAATCACCCTGATCTGCATAGATTCGAGCCAATGCCAGAATGACATAGATTGAAACATTCTCCTGTTTAGACATCTTCTGAAGCTGAGTAGTTATTTCGGCTTTGAGTTGTTGTATCATCGTGCTGTTATCAACCTGTTCGGATAGAACACCTACAAGATAGCTTAACCGCCAGGGATTATCTTGTGCCAGTGAAATCGCTAAATCCGGCCGGGACAGCTTTTGCACGCATATGACGGCGATTTCCCGAAACAATTTCTCGTCCAGCTTGATTGCGCGCGCAAACTTTTCCTGGGACGCCGCCAGTTTGTCGCTGTTATTTATTATAATCATCTCATTCGGATCGGCGGAGTGATGGTTAACGGACAGAGCTTGACGGACCGCTTCATTGGCTTCCTGTAAGCCGGCTACAAAACAAACGGTTGGGTCACCCGGTGCAAGAAGGTATCCTTTCCGAATATTGGTTGATCCCGGGTCTTCTCCGAATACCGGTTCTTCTTGCTTACTCAGAGTAAATTGCTGGAATTGCTCCAGTTGTCCCAGCACGCAATAAGCGGGTCCGTAAGTAGGACATAACAAAGTCACTTTCTGGAACTCTGCAATCAGTTTTTCCACCACATCCCGGGTTTGTGGCGGGATCGTCGAGGCCGTTCCTTCGGTAAGGTATCGATTGACCGATTTCCATCGATAGACATTCAGCCAGTACGCGTAATGGACATTGGTCGGTTCCAGTCGGGATGCCTCGGCGGCATTACAGATCAGATCGACGTACTCAAAATCATTTCCCTGCCAATCCTTGGCTTCCAGAGAGGATGCAATTCTCTGGACGTGATTCCAGTTCTTTTCGGCCAGCCGAGCGTTATTGGCCTGGAACGTGTTCCATGTCCCCATCCCTACCATTAACATCAACACCGCTATTCCGATGCGATGCTTACTATCGGAACCCGATGCAGTCCCCCTCTGGGATCGACCCGGATCGGATAAGGCAATCAAGAGCCCACAGAAGATTGCCGTTAGTGTAGCATTAGCCGGCAGGTGTTGTCCGAAATCGCTCAAGCTGTGGATCAAGATTGCAATCAGTCCGAATCCCAGTCCGTAGGCTGCCGAACGGATCGGAACCTGGGCAGTATAGATACATCGGAAATATCGTCGCCAGACCACTGCCCCCAGCAACACAAGGGCCGATACGCCGACAAATCCTGTCTCTTCGGCGGCCTGGGCATATTCATTTTCTGCATGGGCCGCCAGCGTCGGAACGGTAGCACGGTCAAACATGGGATAGACCACTTCATGCGTGCCGAGTCCGGTTCCGAGAACCGGATATTTAGTCCAGGCCAGGACAACATCCTTGAGGATCTGTACGCGACCACCCTGCGCTTTTTGCAGGTCCCGCAGAGCTGCCAATCGATCATATACGCTCTCAAAGCCGATATAGAGAACGCAAATAAAAGCCCCCAGCGCCATCAGGCATATCAACCACCCTTTGCCGCGTACGGAGTGGCGGGAAGTCACTAAAACAGTGGTAAGCGTGGCGGCGATCAAGGTGCTAATCATCCCCCCGCGGGACAACGAAAGAAAAATACTGGCCGCCGCTATGATCAGAAATCCAACCAGCAGCCAGGATCGTTTTCCAATATCTGACTCGATAAATTCCAGGGTTGTCGGGACCGTCAGTTTACGCCCGGTAAAGGCTTCATGCAGCATTACTAAAAGAAAAGCCAAACCCGCTCCAATCGAAAGATTCATAAATTGGGCATAGTGACTGGCGTTGACAAAGGGTCCCGAAACGGCGGCATTCCGCGGAACCGGAACCTGCCAGTAAATCTTTTCCGCACCGGTTACTACTTGGGTAACGGCCAATAAGGCTACAGCGGCGCCGATAATAGTTACGGCCAGAAGGAGCCGCTTAATCTGGGATCGACGTCGAAAAACATGGGCCACCACGAAGAAGACACACGTGATGGCCAGAAGGATTCGGAATTGGGCTGCTGTGGCGTGCGGATAGAAACTTAAAGTTATGGAATGCAGCATTCGCTCCGCTCCCGGCAGGCCTTCCATCAATTCGGCCTTGATCATTGCCGTGTTGGGAGAAATGGTACGAATTATTTCGATGGGCAATTGCAACATCTGTAGGATCGGGATTGCCAGGAATATCACAATCGGAATATAAGCCCATGTCCAGAGAAACTGCCAGTGGCGATAGGTTACTGCCTTAGCCAGCAAGCAGAATGTAATAGCCGTTGTCAATAAGATAACAACCTGTTCGCTCCAGGCCTGGACGGCGCCGAAGGCAAACGGCATAAATGCCAGTAATGCATACAGCAGCCCTTCGATGCCCCAATCCCATCGGGTCATAGGAAGTTTCAATCCAGGATATCTGTCATCCATAGTCAATTCACAGTTTCTTCGATATATTTTACATTGGAGCCTACAAAGGAACCGGGCTGTCTCCTTCAAGCAGCCGCTTTGGATTTTCCACACATAATTGAACGGCTTGCGCCAAACCGAGTCGTTTGACAAGGGCATGGAATGCCTTACGAATCATTGGTCCACGAACATCAGCGTCATGAGCATCGCTGGCAACGACTGTGGCATATCCTTCCTGCACCAGTTTCCACGCCAGAGATCGAGTGCGGGAAAACCATCGGCTGCCGGTCACAAGGCTGGCGGCGCTGATTTGTAAGCAGGCGCCCAACTGTGTCCATTTTCGGAGCATGCCAGGGGTGTTCTGTAAATAGCCCAATCGTTCCGGATGAGCCAGGATACAATCCATCCCTCGCTCTTTGAATTGCTCCAGAACCGGCGAAATATCCATTACCATGGAAGAAGGCAGTTCCAGTAACAGATAAGGACCGTTATTTAAGGTGGGCAGTTGATTCTTGTCCAGCCATTTGAAGATTTGGTCGCTCAATGTCACTTCCGCTCCGACCAGCACAGTTAGTTCCAATCCTTCATCCTGTAATGCGTTTCTCAGGGCGTCGGCCATAGTATATATATGTTTCACATCTGTGATATCCGATACCGGGCTGAGCATATGCGGAGTTGCCACAACAGTAACAATCCCATCGGCAATGAGCGCTCGACATAATTGCAGGGCCTGGGGCATGTCTTCTGGCCCGTCATCCAGTCCCGGAAGACAATGGCAATGAATATCAACAAATCCACATGGCCCTTGGTTGTATAAATCCTGCTCCATCGTTTACCGGGTAAAAATTGTTGTCCTCTGCGCACACTCCGTCCCCCTCAGTTGCATATCTCTCATTCATCCTGAATCTTTGTTCCACGGCTCCTTCCTTTACCTCACTCCCCGTGTAAAACACGACCTCATGGATTAACTCGCCGCCTTTTTTTCCTTGCGATTCCGTCCATACCCATACCCATATCCATAGCCATACCCGTAGTGATCTCCATAGCGCGAGTAATAACCGTAACCGTTGCCTCGTTGGTGCACATCGTTGACTACCACTCCTAATAGGCGTGCTCCTACGGCGTCCAGACTTTCACGGGCGTGGATCGCCATATTCCGCGTCGATTTACCGGCGCGCAGAACCATAACCGTTACATCGCACAGTGCTGCCAGAATCCGCGAATCGGTTACTGGAAGGACTGGTGGGGAGTCGATCAGAATCCGGTCATACTGACTGGTCAACTCCTTCAACTTTTGGGTAAAGACAGTACTGTTCAGAAGTTCCGAAGGATTGGGCACTTCCAAACCGGCGGCCAATAGATCCAGGCCTTTCGCCTGGGTTTTTTGGATCGCCTTCTCAAATGGAATCTGGCCCGCGATCCAGTTCGACAAGCCGTTTTCTCCCGGCAGGTTGAGAAGCGTATCGATCGTACGTTTACGCAGATCGCAGTCCACCAGGAGAGTTTTTTGACCGGCCTGCGCCATGGCGATTGCCAGATTACAGGCCAGGGTGGATTTGCCGTCTCCACTGGTAGGGGAGGTGACCAGGATCGTCTTTGCCTGTCCCTCTGGAATCCCGAAGAAGATTGCCGTTCGAACGGTACGATACGCTTCGGCCACTGTGGAGGAAGAATCCTGATGAACCATCAAACTGCGATCGCTGGCCTGTTGCTTACTGCCCATTGACGGGATCGTTCCCAGAATGGGAGTGCCGAGAATCATGTTAATCTCTTCGGCGGAACGAAGCCGATGATCCATGGATTCCCGGAAAATCGAGGCGCCTGTCCCCGTTATGAGGCCCAGGACCAAAGCAATCGCCATAACCTGTGCTTTTTTGGGCTTGCTGGGTTTATCTTCCGGACGGGCTACTTCCAAAATACTGATATTTAAAGCGCCGACATCTTCAGTAACATTCAGCTCCTTGATTCGGTCGTCCAGCATATCCGACAATTTTCGGGTCTGTTGCCAATCCGAGTCCAGCAATTCGTACTGAGCTAGCTGTTCATTCAAGTCGATTGCGGCTAGTCGTTGCTGTTCGAAGTAATCGGTAATCTCCTTCTCCCGCATTTCAGCCGCCTTAAAATTTTGTTCGGCAATTGCCAGTTGGGTTTGGGCGAAGCGGGTTTCCAACTCGCGGATTTTACCCTTGATATGGTCAATTTTGTCTTGCAGCACGTTTACGGCGGGGTAGTCCTCTGTTACCTCCGCCCGTAGATCTGCCATCTCCAGGGTAAAACGGTCCAGTTCGTTAAGCAGACGAACCTTTTCATTGTCCATTGATACGTAGACTCCTTTGGCCCGTTCCGCCTGAGTCCACTGTTCCACTTTAGCCGGGTCCGTGACCATCTGGCGAACTGTTTCAAAGGAGCTCTTGGCCTCGATTGTTGCCAATTGCGCTTCCGTTACTGCCTGGGAAAGACTGGCCAGTCGATCCAAAATAATGTTGCCATTGCGATTCTCGAATGCCAGGGCATCATGTTCCTTTTTAAAGTCCACTATGGCCTTGAGCTTGTCATTGAGTTCCGTGTTAATCCGCACTTTTTCTTTTTGCAGAATTTTGAGAACCTCACCGGAGGTTGTTTTTTTTCGACTGGCTTGGTAAGTCACATAGGAATCGACCAGCGTATTGACCAGATGAGCGGCTTCGGCCGGATAGGGAGATTCAAAGACAACGGTAATGATATCGTCTTTTTTACCCACTGTAACTCCCACCTCCTTCTTGAGATATGCGATAAGATTATCCGCTTGGGCCAGGCTCCGCATTTGTGACACTCCTTCTTTTTCCAGTGTTGCCATCAGAATAGGAGTGGAACGTAACAATTCGGCCTGAGTGAAGAGATAATTTTTGGATTGTGTCATTACCCCTTCCACTTCGCTGATAATCCGTGGGCCGCTTTGTTCCACGTAGATGCGCGAGGAGCTACTGAAGATAGGCGTGGCGCTCTGAATATACAGAAATCCGCCGACCAGGCTCACTAGCACACAAACCAGGATCATCCACCGGTTTCGCCAGGCAATGCGAAACAGACTTTCCGGAATCGCGATTCCTTTGCCTCGTTCGCCGGGTAATTCCTCCTGATTTAACCCTGGTACGTTCTCATGACTTGCAAATTGACTCATGATAATTCACCACCCAAGATTATTCTTAATTAGTCAGGATCACGGAAATCTTTACCTTCCCAGTGGGTGTAGGTCCCGAGTGCCGTTGCACCGATGCGAAGTTGAAGCATTTCTGCCATAAGAAGATTGGCATGGGTTCGAGGCGTTTGCTCCACCGCCACAACATCACCGGGTTTGAGCAGTACATTTGGAGCGGCGGCCGGATGTGTGCCCTTCAGAGCAAAAGTGGCATCCACCAGTTCTCCGTCGGTTTTGCATCGATACACGCGGACAAAGCGAGGATTGGCAATGTCATTCACACCTCCGGCGAAAGCCAGCGCCTGCATCAGAGTATAGCGCACATTGGCCGGATACGGGTATGCCCCCGGATGATTGACCAAACCTACTACGGTGAAGACCTCCGGATTCAAACCCTCCACTTCCACCTGAGCCCCTTCAGCCAGAACTACATCGCTGAAAGGAATATTCAGGCCCTTGACCGGCAATACTAAAGGCGATTCGGTTTGCGCTTGATCAATTCGGATCACAGCGGCACCGTCTTCGACAATCCCCCCCGCTTCCATAATCACCGAGACCAAAGTCATCTGGTCGTGACGTAATTCGTAAAGCCCGGGCTTTTCAACAGCGCCGGTGATAGAAACCTTAAAGGTCCTGGGTTCTATCACTCGCGTCACAATTGCCGGCCGCCAGGTCAGGTATAGGGGATAATAGGCATCTGTTACCGCCTTCTCAATCTCTGAGATGGTTTTATCTTCGGCGGCAATCGCGCCGATAACGGGAAGAGTGATCATTCCATCATCCTGAACTCGACAAAGATGAGGCCCGGACGTACCCGGTGTAATCGGTTTACTGGATGGGCTTGTAGTATGCAATACGGCAGGTATCTGTAATTCCAGCAGATCCCCTTGAACCAGACGATACTCGCCGGTAATAATGCGAGCGCAATTCAGTGCATCTACATCAACCTGTGGTGCTAGTGGGCCGGCCTGAAGAAATTCTTTTAATTGCTCTTCTGTCGATACTTGCACGTTATCGCTGCAACCGCTGCTCAAAAACAAAAAAGCAATCACTACCCCCCCCAGACAACAAAGTTGCCTGGTGGATCTTCTTGCGAAGTTCACTTGATTCTCCTTTCCCCGTCTACGGCTCCCATCCCCTGAAGCCATAGCGAGTCAATGACCGAATTATGCAATCCAGTCCATGGAACGCTGGTTACATATTATTCTTCCAAAGAAGGTTCATTGAACCGTTATATGCCCGGTTGATAAGGACTTCGCACTGGTGGACGATAAGGAACATGTACCCATTGGCGCAACGTCAGAATCGGTGTTGTGGACCGCGAATCGCCAGGAGGATCCATTGTCAAGGTTGACAGAGTAAAAGGATCCAGAAAACCCATCGTTCCGGTTACGTTCAAAAGTTCCTCATCGCTGGTCTGAGCCGAAACCAGATTCCCATAGGTAATCATAGCTCCCAGTCCAAAGGTCACCAGCACAATCAGCATCTTAATTTTCGTCAGCTTGGTACGATACATGCTATCTTCTCCCGTATTCAGGCGCGTTTTCTCCATCCCTTTAGATTCCCGTATGTAACTGCCAAGTCTTGGCTAATTCCGCCAGATCCAACAGGTCGATCTTTCCATCGTCATTCAGATCTTTGATTTGGCAACTG